>DATHJY010000011.1 GCA_035489575.1 Verrucomicrobiia bacterium | reverse complement strand
CCGTCTTTGATTACCTGAAACAGCACCTCCACCTACAGACCTCGTTCCCGAGGTCTGTGCAGGGCTACGCCCTGCACTACACTAGGGTGCTCCTGGGATACCAGTTGTTACAGCGGGGGTGGTGAGTTTCGTGATTCAGGTTGTTACAAGTAATATATTCTTGGTACGCTACCCGTAGTATGAAAATCGGATTTGTGCTGGATGACAGCTTAGACAAGACGGATGGCGTGCAACAATATGTCACAACGCTCGGCGCCTGGTTTACGCACGAAGGCCATGATGTGCACTATCTGGTTGGGCACACCGAGCGCAGAGATCTGCCAAACATTCATAGCCTTAGCCGCAATGTACAGGCGCACTTTAACCAAAATCGTATGTCTACTCCCCTGCCTGTATCTACCCGCAAGGTCAAGGCGCTGCTGGCCCAGGAAGAGTTCGACGTCTTGCATGTCCAAATGCCCTACAGCCCCTTTATGGCAGCAAAGATTATAAAGAACGCACCCAAAGACGCGGCTATCATAGGCACCTTTCATATCCTGCCTTATTCGCGGCTAGAATCTGTGGCTACGCGTACCCTGGCGCTTATTCTGCGGCGGTCGCGCAAAAGGTTCGACACGGTGGTGAGCGTATCGGCGCCTGCCGCCACCTTTGCTCGCAAAAAATTCAAGGTCAAGAGTCAGGTTGTGCCCAACGCCGTGCCAGTGGCGCACTTTCAGACTGGCAAAAAGATCCGCAAGTATGACAACGGCAAGCTCAACATTGTGTACTTGGGTCGGCTGGTAGAACGCAAAGGCTGCAGGTATTTCCTAGAGGCTATCCAGCTGCTACACGAGCAAAACCTGCTGCATACCGTTAGGGTGATCATTGCTGGCAAAGGACCCGAAGAAGCCAAACTAAAAAAGTTTGTAGATGACAGGCGCCTGGGCAAATCGGTTATATTCCTGGGCTATATAACCGAAGAAGAAAAACCCAATCTACTGGCCAGCGCGGACATTGCGGTCATGCCCAGTACCGGCGGCGAAAGCTTTGGCATTGTGCTGATCGAGGCGATGGCTGCGGGGGCAGATGTGGTGATTGCTGGCAACAATAAAGGCTATCGCTCGGTTATGGCCGGGCACAAAGAGCAGATCATCAGCCCCGCTGACACAAAGGCCTTTGCCAAGATGCTCAAGCATTTTATTATCAACGCCAATGCCCGCAAGCGTGCCAAAAAGTGGCAGACTGTCCATGTGCATGATTTTGATGTGCGCATTGTAGGCAAAAAGCTTCTGCATATATACAAAGATGCCTTGCGTAATAAGGTATAATGACAAGCATGTTAGGCTGGCGCAAAAAAGATAAGCACGCCACGGTAGAAGTAACAGTTTCTAACCAGACTGTTATACGGGCCGTTGTGCTTGTTATGGGCTGTTTTATCTTCTTGGCTGCCCTGCGTCAGGCTAGTCACGCGCTGCTACTACTGTTTACGGCATTCTTCTTGGCGCTGGCCCTGAACGGTCCGGTGGGCTGGTTGGCCCGCCATATGAAGGGCCGCCGCGCGGCCGCTACGGGCATATCGTTTCTGATATTTTTGCTGGTATTTGGTGCCTTTGTGGCCAGTTTTGTTCCACCCTTGGTACGACAGACTAGCGGCTTTATAGATGCCGCGCCGGGGTTGGTAGACGACGTACGTGACGAAAACACCAGTCTGGGGCAATTTGTCCGCCGTAATAACTTAGAGGGTCAGGTAGACAAAGTCTCTAGCGAGCTGTCCCACCGGCTGGGTGGTATAGGTGGCACGGCCTTTTCTACGGCGTCACGTGTTGGCGGTAGCATCTTTTCTTCGCTGACTGTGCTGGTGCTGACCTTTATGATGTTGGTGGAGGGCCCGGCGTGGCTGGCGTTCTTTAAGCGATTGCTGCCCAAGCATCGCAGGGCGCACACCGAAGACTTACTGGCCGACATGTACAAAGTAGTGCGGGGCTATGTGAATGGCCAGGTACTGTTGGCTGCCACAGCTGCCTTGCTTATCCTGGTGCCGTTGGTAATTTTGGATATCAGCTATCCGGTGGCGCTGATGGTTATTGTGTTTTTCTGCGGCCTGATACCAATGGTTGGCCACTATATTGGGGCGGCAATTGTATCTGTTGTTGCACTGTTTACGTCGCCGTGGGACGCTGCGATCATTTTGGCCTACTACTTCCTGTATCAACAAGTAGAGAACTACGTTATTCAGCCAACTATTCAGTCTAACTCTACCAACATGTCACCGTTGCTGGTGTTTAGCTCGGTTATTGTAGGCGTCAGTTTTGGCGGTTTGCTTGGCGGTTTGGTCGCCATACCCCTGGCTGGCTGTCTGCGAGTACTGTTACTGGACTATCTAAAATCACGCAATATTGGTGACAAGACCGAAGACGCTTATGAAGAGGCCGTAACTGGCGAAGCCGCCGAAAAAGGCGGCAAAACCAAAGCCGCAAAAGCCTAGGTCTTTATACAAACATAGTATCTATGAGGGCCTTGGCGGTAGTTTGATTCTCTGCTTCACCGCTGCCGTGGCCGGCGAGTGTAATATATAACTTGCTGTGTCGGATGATCTGATGGAGCTTGTATGCGGTTGCGGGCGGGCAAGCCATATCGTAGCGACCCTGGACAATCGCAAATGGAGTTTTGATATGTTTTGCTTCTGAGAGTATGTAGTTATCTGGCAAAAAACACCCTTGCGATAAATAGTGGGCATAGAGTCGGTATGGTACATGGTCGTAGATTTCATGCCTATCGGCGGCGGATACATCTCGCCCTCCCTCGTCTTGATAGCCCCGCCAGTCAAAGCCGAGTAGTGGCAGCTCAAGATTCTCTAGGGCCTCTGCAGATATCCTCAGGGCTTGCTCGTCACCAGCTTTCTTTAGCTGCTGATAGTGGTACTGTGCTGGGTCACCTCGATGCTGCGCAGGTACACTGGCAACAAAGCGTTCCCAGACTTCTGGGTAGAATCGCTGAAAATGTCCTTGATCCACGTACTCCGTCTCTGTTCGAGAGCCAGTATACACACCACCTACTAAGGTGGCTTTCGCAACTTCTGGATAGCGAATGGTAAAAAGCGTGGCCAGTGTTGAACCCCACGAACGACCAAACACATAGACGTGCTTAATGCCCAGGTGGCTCAAAATTTTCTGAGCGTCTTCCATGAGGTCGTTGGTAGTATTGTGCTCTAGTTTGCCATACGGCAGGCTGTTGCCGCTACCACGTTGGTCAAAAAAGATAACTCGATGGTAGCGCGGGTCAAAGATTGCTTTATGTCTCCACCTATACTGTGAGCCTGGTCCCCCGTGAAAGGTCAATACTGGAGTTTTGGCCTTGGGATTGCCCCAATGCTCGAAATATACTTTGTGTCCGTTGCCCACGTCCAGGTGCCCGGACGCGATTGTGAGTTTGTCGGTCTTTAGCTCTCGTATGTCTTGCATATAGCTTCTTATGTTCGGTGCCAAACCTGTCCGTGAGGAGTGTCGCGGACACCGATGCCTTGCTCTTTTAGTTGATCACGCAGTTTGTCGGATGCGGCAAAGTCTTTGTTGTCTCGGGCCTTTTGTCGCTGGCTTAATAATTCTTTTTGGTCAGCGGTAATATCTTCTGAGTCACCTAGTCCCAACCCTAGCAGGGCGTCTATATCACGGACGAGCTCTGCAATGGAATCTTTGTCTGGCCCCAGCTCTTCGGCCTTGGTGACGGCGCCATATACATACGTGAGGGCATCGGGAATGTGTAGATCGTTTTGTGCCTGTTCCAGTATGTGCTGTCCGGCTTCTTGGTTATATGTGGCCAATTCTGGTGAGCTAAAAGATTGCAACCGTAGATCTGCCCAGGCGCGCAGGTTTTGCAGCGAATTGGTGGCTGAATCTAGGATGTCCCAGCTAAAGTTGGACTGCGACCGGTAGTGAGACTGCAACACGACTAAGCGGAAAGCCATGGGCTCGTACCCGCGCTCGCGGATGTCTTGCAGGGTAAAGAAGTTCTGGGCTGACTTGGCCATCTTTTTGCCGTCTACTAGCAGGTGTTCGTTATGTACAAAGTACTGAGCATAGATATCGCCCTTGCCGGCTGTGCTCTGGGCTATTTCGTTTTCATGGTGTGGAAAGACGTTGTCTACGCCGCCGGTGTGTATGTCGAAGGGTTGTCCCAAGTTGTTCACGCTCATGACTGAGCATTCGATATGCCACCCTGGCCTGCCCAGCAGCTCTTGCCCGTCCAGCTCGAATTCCCAGGCGGGTTCGTTGCCCTTGCGGGTTTTCCAGAGTGCAAAGTCATGTACAGAGTCTTTGTCGTATTCGTCGTTGTTTATGCGGGCGCTGCTGGTATTGCTGGCATCTAGTTTTAGCAGCTGACCATACTTTTTGCCACTGGCCCGATATTTTTCTATAGAAAAATACACACCGTCGTCGGCAATATAAGCAAAGCCGTCTTTGTGTAGGTCGGTGATAAGGGCACGCATACCCTCGATACTGGCAACAGCGCTCACGAATGTAATAGCCGCCACATCATTGCCTATGGCAGTGATATCGTCTAAAAATATCTGCTTGTAGTTGTCTGTCAGTTTGGCCAGAGCTTCTTCTGGGGACAGATCTGGGTAGTGTTCGGCACTGCGGCGAATGGTTTTGTCGTCTACATCGGTGTAGTTCATGACCTGCCGGACCTCGTAGCCACTGGCTGACAGTACACGGCGTTCTATGTCGGCATAGACATAGGCTGCTAGATTACCGATATGAATATGGTCGTAGACAGTGGGACCACAGGTGTACATGCGAACCGCGCCGGGTTCTAGTGACTTGAATTCTTCTACTTTTCGGGTCAGGGTGTTGTGTAGTTTCATCTGTTTCCTTCAATGGTTGTTAGTATATCATTACGGATCTTTTGGGTATCGGACGTAGTGTTCCTGGTGCAGGATGTCCTGGTATCTATCTAATACGCCGGCGGTATAGGCGTCTACGGCAAAGCCTCCTACCAGCCTCCAGCCAGTGGGTAAGTTTGCGCCCCAGGCTTCTGGCCACTCTGCCCTGTCTATGGCGGTAAACTGACTGCCATGCTGGGTCATGACGGCTAGCTTGGTCGCCAGGCTGCCTGTGGCATGTGCGGTGGCCTGGCTGTCCGGGCCGAGCCCCCATACATTCACGCCTCGATCTCTTGCTATCAATACTGCTTGGTGAACGGCGCTATGATCGCTGTGGTTAGGATAGGTGGGATTGGTCGAGCCGGCGCCCAGGGTGAGGACGTCGGTTGCTCCAGCGACCCGCATAGAGTCCAACACGCTCTCTACTACAGTGGGGTCGGTTGGCGACAGCGTTCCGTCTGGTAGGTCGCCAAACATAACATCGTCCGCAGGTATGCCAAACACGCTTAGCAGGCTGTCCAGTGTCTCTTGAGTCCGATCTTGGTTTGGCCTGTGGCCTGGGTTGGAGCTGGCTGCGCTATCGGTTGCGTAGTGCACCATGACCCGGGCGATTAGCCCTGCGTCGCGGGCTGCGGCAGCTCCTGCCAGGCCGTGGGCTATTTCGAATTCGTCATCTGCATGGGCCAGCTCGGCCAGCACGACACCACCCGGCTGAAATTCCAGAGAAGTCGTTGCGGTAAATTGTATGTCGGTGATTGCCATAAGGTTTCCTTGTTACGCATTAAAAAAGAGCCGGTGAGGCTCTTTTTTGCAGATTTGCGTAAAAGAAATAAGCCTCACCTTATGTACAGGTAGGCTGACAACAAGTGGTAGGTGTACGGTGCTGTTTCATTTCAGGTGCAGTCTAGCAAACCGCTTAACTCTGTTCAAGCCCGTCTAGCAGTTGCATGGTAGTTTTGACTACCTCGGCCTTGGTGTCGTCGAGTGACTTGCCACCGGTGATCTTGAAGCCGCTGGAGTATTCATGCCCACCACCACCAAAATGCTCGGCCAGCTGCCCGGCGATAGGCGCAGTGGTGTTGCAACGGATGGCTGCCGTGATACGTCCGTCGGCGTAGCTCTTCATAGACACTGACACCAGGACACCTTGCGTCAGTAGGTGCTCGTTCTGAATAAGGGCATTGGGGTTATATAGCGGGCTGTATTCCATGATTTCGTCATGGGGGATGGTTGTCAGCGCCAGCCGTCCGTCGGCGTGCAACTCGGTGCGCTCAATCAGCGTGGCCTTGTACCGAAAGATGTCGGGGTGCATTTTGCTCAGGTCACGGCGCTCTTCTTCTAGCTGCGGTCGGTTGACGCCCAGGTCTACCAAATCTGCCATGACCCGGTAAGTACTGGCGGTGGTGAGGTCGTTGGCTAGGCCCTGCGTGTCACCCAGGATAGAGGTCATGATGAATGCTGCTGCTGTCGCGTCTACTGGCCAGCCCAGCTCTTTCCATAGTTCGTAGATAACCTGGCCGGTAGAGGCCAGCTCTGGCTTGTTGTGCATGACCGTGGCAAACGGCACCAGGTTGTCGGTTTCGGCATGATGGTCCAGTACAACACATGGTTTATTGGCCAGCATTTTGTGCTGACCAGACTCAACCAATTTACCAAACAGCGTCATAGTAGAGGCATCTACGATAATACTCAGATCAAACTGATGGGGTAGCTCCGGAGACACGCGGTCCCAGCCCTTTAGGTACTTTAGGTAGCCAGGCATATCCACGCCGCCATAGAGGTGCACTTCTTTGTTCATTTCGCCCAGTAGCTGCTCGAGCGCGAGGGCACTGGCTAGGCTGTCGGCGTCTGGATTGTCGGCCTGGAGGATGACGATTTTTTGAGCTTCATCAACGAGTTGTTTGATTTTATCTTGCATATAAAAGCAGTATAACAGATTGACAGTGGTCAAATGGCTTAACTATAGTAAGGACCAAACTAAACGAGAGGTGTGTAATGGGGAGTACTTATAATCCCGAGCTTGCAGAAGAGCGTCCTGACTTTGGGTCAGACCAACTTGCCGCAGAGGACCTGGAGGTCGGCATGGTGGTCGAATTGGTTATGGACGACGAGGCAGTACGGACAATGGCTGTCTTGGCAGTTGGTAAACGCTACAGAGACCCAGCAGATCCCACTGGTCAGGCACGTCGTCAGACCTACATGGGTGACCCACGCAGCAAACAGCTTGAGGTAATTGACGAGCCCGATTGGGTTATTGTGGCCGAAAAATGGGACATATCACGCTTAACAAAAAAGACCAGCCCTCCAGAACTAATGCCCGTGTCACTTGAATTCGACGCGTTAGGCCTGGGGCCGTACCGCACCGAAAAGTTAAAGGGGTGGCACACTGACAGGTATGTACGACGCGTTCCCGGCATGCAGTTAGTGCTGCTAGGGGTTGTTATCGCTACAGTGCCGCCAGTTAAAGAACAGTCCGGCCCTCGAGCGCTCGCCCCAGTGTAATCTGGTCAGCATACTCTAGGTCTACGCCTACCGGCAGGCCGCGGGCTAGCCGCGTTACCTTAGCCTGCCGGTCGCCTAGCTGCTGCTGAATGTACAGGGCGGTTGATTCGCCCTCTACGCTGGCATTAGTAGCCAAGATGATTTCTTCGACGTTGTCTTCGTCTATGCGTTGCATGAGTTCGGCGATATGCAGTTGCTCGGGCCCCACACCATCAATGGGTGATACCAGACCGCCCAGTACATGGTAGGTGCCTTTGTATTGGGCAGTTTTTTCCAGAGCTACAATATCAAAGGGCTCGGCCACCACGGCCACTAGCTTTTTGTCACGCGAGGGGTCGGTGTACAGGTCTGACAGTTCCTTGCCTTTTTCTATGAGGGCAAAGGTTTTTTTGCAG
Source organism: Verrucomicrobiia bacterium (assembly GCA_035489575.1). Classification (NCBI taxonomy): domain Bacteria; kingdom Pseudomonadati; phylum Verrucomicrobiota; class Verrucomicrobiia; species Verrucomicrobiia bacterium. The sequence goes on along the minus strand of DATHJY010000011.1, from coordinate 221,177 downwards.
AATGTTACGCCTTCGTGCAGTCCCTGCAGGGTTTCTGCAAGGTGCTTGGACGTGGTGGGGTCTGCTTTGAGCAGATAGTACGCATAGCGCTCGGCTGTGCGTGGCCCAACCCCAGGGAGTTTTCCTAGGGACTCAATAACTTTCTCTAGTGCCGGTGGCAGTATCTGCAAAATGGAGGCTCCTACATGCCGAGTTCGCTGAGGGCGCCCATGAAGGGTTGCATTTTTTCAGCGGCGATTTTTTGACTCTGTTGTATAGCGTCTTTGACGGCGTCTTCTATCCAGCGCTCTAGTTCCTGGATGTCGTCTAGGTCGACGCGCTCAGGATCTATGTGGATTTTCTTGATCTTCTGTTCGCCGGTGATCTCTACCTTTACGGCACCGTCACCTTGCTCGGCAGTGATGATCATTTTCTGCAGTTCTTTCTGCAGTTTCTTAACCTGAAGTAACATCTTAGCTTGATCAAATCGTCCCATAATAAACTCCTTCTTAATGCAAAAAATTGGCTCTAGATATTGTAACAGAGGTTAGGATTGTGCTCTAGGGTCTATGGACAAAGGTTTGTTTAGTGGCTGGGGCATCTGGCCAGGCCACAAAATAGTGTGTGGTGTTATACAGGCACGAGGCGCCGACTGCCAGAATAATCATCGCTGTCCCTACTCCCCTGGCCACTGGATTGCGCGGAAAAACCGTAAACCATTGTTGTAGCATGAGCCCAATACCTCCGGCGACCATCACGTAGACAAAGGGCAATAGGAGCGTGCTAGATACGGGCCCTTTTAGGCCAGCCAGTAGCGAGCCCACTGCAAAGATATACACAAACAGCCATGTACGATCTAGCTTGAGTTTGCTGACGTAGCCATAGGCGCCTATGACAAACATGCCAATGGTAAACCAATCCAGCAGCGGTAGCCGACCCAGCCAAAACTCTGGATTGTTTGGTCCCCTAAAGAATATTTCTACTGGTACTCTGGCGGTGTTCTTTACGATCTCTAGCGGCGCCGGGAAGGTCTGCGGCAGACCAAAGAAGGTTTTGGCCAAACCGGGCTCTTGGTAAATGGCCCAGCCAATAGGGCCGACCACTACCAAGCCGCCCAGGATAATGACTACCAGTAGTGGAAAAGGAACATCCTCTAGGAGTCGGCCAATGCGTTGGCTCTGCCACAAAAAGGCTGGAATGATAAACCATATCATGCCAGGCACGTAAAACAGGCCGATAACCACAGCTGCCCCAACCAAGAGTGCAATGAAGCTGCCGCGCGATCGCTGTAGCCACAGTGCCGCAGCCAAGGCAGTGATAAGTAGTGCTGACAAAATGCTGTCAGTACCCAAACGGGCGCTGTGCAAAAACCAAGCCGAAGTAATAAACATGAGTACACCCAGCACCGCGACGCGTCGGCTATACCAGGTCTTGAGGACGTAGTAAAAGCTGCAAGCTACCACCAAGGCAATAGCCGCACTGGCCGAACGCATAGCCCCGGGGCCAATGCGTTTAGTGTAGTGGGCGACTAGCTGCAGGCCTTTATGTGGGGCGCCCATAGGATTGTCTACGATAGCCTTGACGGTGCCGCTGGCGGCGCGCTGGTTTAGCTCGTTTTGGCTAAAGCCCGGAACAAGCGTGCCTAGCTGTAGCCACAACAATATAAAGATCAGGGTGACACAGCCCAGGAACAGAGCCATGGGGTGCCAACTACTCGCAAACCAGTTTCCAACTCGCTTCATTTGATACAAGTATACCACCCGTATTGAGGAACCCCGAGCGGGTTCCTCAACGTGCCGGGCAGTCGAATGAATCGCCTGCTCGGACTGCTCCTCCTGAGAATAGATAAAATTTAGCCGAAGTGAATTCGGACTAAATTTTACTTATTTATGCGCTAACGCTTGGGTTGGGAGGTTAGGTGGTAGCCTGAGCAGACTGGGCACTTATATACACGGTATGGTCTCTTTAGCCTTTTTGCGGGGTTGATTTTTTTCAGGGCTGACTGAGCAGCGGCATCGCTGGAGAAGCGAACCTTTTTCTTGCACATCTCTTTTTCTTTGTCACTTGCCATGTATCTAGTGTAGCAATACTAGTCATCAAATGGAGTGCTGCGCTTGGTATCGAGGCTGCGAATGCGCTGTTTTTCTAGGTCAAAGTATAATTCAACACCACCAACGGGGCCGTTGCGATGTTTCTTGATAAAGACGTCCATGATGTTTTTCCGATCTGTGTCGGGGTTATAGTATTCTTCGCGGTACAAAAAGGCTACTACGTCGGCATCTTGCTCGATAGAACCAGATTCGCGTAAGTCAGCCAGCTGTGGGATCTGAGGATGGCGGCTCTCTACCGAGCGGCTGAGCTGTGACAGTGCTATTAGTGGAACGTTCAGTTCGCGCGCGACCCCTTTAAGCCCACGGGATATCTCAGAAATCTCTTGGACACGATTGCTCTCTCCGCCAAACCGTGCCCCACCACTCATGAGCTGCAGGTAGTCTACGATGATGAGCCCGAGCGGTCGTTGATGCGCTTCACGGCGGGCCTTGGTACGGAGGTCGCTAACTGTAATGCCAGGGCTGTCGTCTATATATATAGGAGCTTCAGACAGCGAGCCCATGGCTTGGCCGATTTTCTCAAAGTCGGCATCGGTCAGGTTGCCGGTACGCAGTGCCCAGGCGTCTACGCCAGACTCGCGGGACAGCATGCGGTCTACCAGCTGCTCTTTACTCATTTCTAGGCTGAATATCAGCACTGGTTCGCCCGCCAAGGCGATGTTTTGAGCCAAGTTTAGGACCATGGCGGTCTTGCCCATGGCAGGACGCGCCGCCAGGACAATTAGGTCCGATCGCTGCAGCCCGGCCAGGATGTTGTCTAGGTCTCTATAGCCGGTCGGGATGCCACGCAATTTGCCCTTGTCCTTGTGTAGCTCGTCCAATCGGTCAAAGCTTCCGGCCAGAATGCTTTCCAGCGAGGTGATGTCTTGTTTGACGTGGCGCTGGCTGACGCTGAACAAACTGGCTTCGGCCTCTTCTACCAGGGCTTGTAGGGTTTGTGTCTCGTCATAGCCCAGCCCCACGATATCTTGTGAGGCTTTGATAAGCCGGCGGCGCATGGCTTTTTGGGCAACAATCTCGGCATATTGTTCGACATGGGCGGCCGTGGGTACAAAATTGGTGAGCTCTGTCAGGTATGAAGCGCCACCCACCATGTCCAACAGACTGGCACCTTTTAGTTGGTCGGATAGTGTCAGGACGTCTATGGGGCTGTGTTTTTCATACAGCTGCTGGGTGGCTTCGTAGATACGCTGGTGGCGTTCGTCGTAAAAATCTTCGGGGTGAATGATGTCGGCAATCTTAACAATTGCATCGGTATCGATCAGAATAGCGCCCAAGAGAGATGCCTCGGCGTCTAGATTCTGCGGTGGGATCTTAGCCCTCTGTTGGTCCCTTGGGTCCATAATGAGGCTAACCCGCTCTTCTTTCTGATAACGAAAGACATTTCTGGTGAGTGCCAGTTGTTAGTTCTTGTGAGGAGGCATACCCGTAGGTACGTCGACGAGCAAAACTGGCAGCTGGTACCGCCAGAATGTCTTGCAGTAGAAAGGAAGAGCGGGTTAGCCTCATTTTGTTACTCTAGCACTTCGCCACCACCAAAAATATTGCTTATGGTGTCTAAGGGGCTTGCCGGTTGGGGTGATTCGTCCAAGGCGATTTCTGGCCGGCTCGTGGGCTGCGGCGGCGTGCTGGTCTTTTTGTCTACGATACAGTTAATACCGGCTTGCATACCAGTGACCTCGGTAATAGAGTCGCTAATAATTTGCTTGTTCTTGACGTCATTTACGCGCTTTTGATGGAATGGGAATTCAAACGACAGGATTAGTTCGCCATCATTAAATATAGGTGTGGCCATACGGGTAATACCGTAGAGCGTATTGTTCTTTTGCTTAATAGTCTGAAGTACTTGCTGCCAGGTGGCTTCGTCTAGGGTGGTCGTGGGTAGTGCCGAAGCTGGGGTGGGCGTTTTTTCGGGTTCGGGTTGCGAAGCCTCCTCTACTGGCGGTCCTGGCTGTACTACTGCTGGTGGGCTGGCTGGCTCGGCTTTTGGTTCTGGGGTCTGGACCGGCTCCGCTGGCTTGTTCTTTGGCTGGGGCGGCAGGATTCGAACCCCCGATGACTGTGTGCCCTGCTGGCTCAAGGCCACCCCAAGCACAATAATCTCCAACAAGGCTGCTGGGTCATGCGACCCAGGCACGTCCAAGAGTTTTCGTACTATGTCCAGAGCCTTGTCTGCGGGCAGGCTTGCTCCTGCAGTGATGGCTTGCGTTCGCAGCTCGCCTGATAGTTGCTTGGCCACCTGGGCTGGCTGAAAGCCTTGATCATACAGACTCTGCAGTCGCTGGACCACTTGCTGGCTGTCGCCACTGGTGGCCACGGCAACAAGTTGCTGAATGGCTTCGGTGGGCGCTATGCCCAGAGCTCGTTGGGCATCTGTCAGTTCGATCTTGTCTGCGGTGTTACTGACTTGGTCTAGCAGCGATATGCTGTCGCGGAACGACCCGTTGCCATGCTTGGCCACCAAGTCTAAGGCGTCATTGCTGATGGTTATGCCCTCTTTTGTGGCAATCTCTTTCAGGTGTTTGGCGGCGTCTTCGGGGTCGGCAGGTTTGAAGGTATAGCGTTGGGTGCGGCTGATAATGGTCTCTGGCAGCTTGTGTGCTTCGGTGGTGGCTAGGATGAATATGACGTGTGCCGGTGGCTCCTCGAGTGTTTTTAGGAGTGCATTGAAAGCTTCTTTGGTTAGCATGTGGACTTCGTCGATAATATAGACTTTGTACTTGGCGCTGGTGGGAGCGTTGTGTACACGCTCGCGCAAGGTGCGGATCTCGTCTATGCGGCGGTTACTGGCGGCGTCTATCTCTATTATGTCCAGGTGGGTGGTGTCTTCGTCATACGGTAGATTATTAACTTCGTGAGCGAGAATTCTGGCAATAGATGTCTTGCCTACACCCCGGGGGCCGGTGAATAAATAAGCATGGCTAATGGTGTTATTTTTTAGCGCATTAGAAAGCGCTGTGGTGACGTGCTCCTGCCCCACAATTTCAGACAACTTCTTAGACCGGTATTTCCGGTATAGTGCTCTCCCCATCCCTCTTATTATAGGGCCTTAGACCAGCTCCCGCTGTTGTAAAACAAAACCAACTTGGCGTAGGGCTTAGTACACGGGAGGCGGTATAGTCTTGGCCACGGTAAAATCACCCAACACAAAGCTGAGGTGGTTTCGCTTGGTTCTGTCTGTTACGGGGCCATGCTCTACGGTAGCAAAGTCTAGCATTGCGTGCTCTATAGATCCGTCCCGGGATACGATCCATGAACTTTTTCTGGTGGAGTGCCAGTAGCGATCTTCGTGTTCTATGATGAGTGACAGGGCGGGATGTGCAGTATTCAGCTCGATGCGGATATCTCTTTCGGGATCAGGCATGTTTACTGCTTGGCGTAGCTGTACGTTTATTAGCCCATTGGCAGAAAACTTCAGACAGTCTATGTCTCTGCCGATAGATTCGATAGTAAATGGCTCAAAGAAGTAGCCCTCCCCCATGTCGGGGCCGAGCGCAGCATGGCGTCTAGGCGAGAAAAAGTATCATTCAGTGGGTCTGTCTCGGCCGTAAAAGAATCTGCATAACTAGTCGCAAGTTGTACCATCACTTCATTATACGTCAAGGGTCATACCGACACTGTTGTAAAACAAATATATCCTACTAACCAGAGACTAGCCCGTTGACCCAACCTTGGAGACGGATACTCTGCTTGATGCTCCCAGCACGGCTCCACGCAACAGTTGGCCGAGCTGTTTGCTCTGTTGCGGGGTAGCAGATTCTAGGACATGTCGGGCAAAAGGTACCATACGTCCCAAAAAGTAGGCTCGATTTGCGGTAGTTGGTTTTACCTGCACCAAGCCCTGTTGGTAGTCTCCCTTCAGGTCCCATGCCGTGTCAGCCAGAACGGCACAGATGCCGCCACTATCTAGGAATGTGTCAAAGGCATGTGTGTCTCGACCTTTCTGGTCGGGCATAAAAACACTGGCGTATCGTCTGCCTTCTTCTTTTAGGAGAGCGAAGAGTTCTTGTACGTTGTCTGTCTCTCGTTTTTGCAGTGCAATGTCACCAATCGCTGAAAAGTGATGCATGTGATGATACTGCCTATCAGGACTCCACTCAGCAAAGCGTACGGCATATGTGCCGAGTATGTTGTGAGGGTTATGTGTCAGGGCCTCGGGGGTATTGTTGGCTATGGCATTCAGATGTGCTTGGTGGTTTGCTCGTGCGACGGTACCATCTATTGGTTCGTCAAGGATATCATCAAGCACACCCATGGTCGCTAGAGTGATACCGTAGTCTACAATCTCTGTCTCCGTGAGCCGAACATCAAAACAAGCTGCTAGTTCGCCGAAAAGACGCAGGTCGTAATCTGGCCCTTGAGGCGCTGGTTCGGAGAGTGGTAGCTGTGGCATAAGATCTGGCATGGGTGCGAGTAACTTGGATTAGCGGCCATCGTAAGGACCGCCACCGCTCTGTGTGGAAAATATTCCTGCTGCGAGCATGATTGCTCCAACTACCACGCTGCCTTTCTTTCTTTGGTTGGAGGGAGCCTCCAGCGTGTCAGGGGCTTGGTCTACGATCGCTCCTGTGCTCTCGGTGTCGGCAGACGTCTGCGGGGGCTCTACTGATATAGGTGCATCGACATCGGTGGACGTTTGTCTGTCGGCTTGATCTGCGTCGTCTGTTTGCCAAGCGTCTATATTTGCAAGTGTGTCGTTGCTTTGTGCTAATTCCATAAGTCACTCCTTTTCATATCAGTAAAATCCTACTCTAGCACATGCAAAATGAGCTGCGGGGCGAATTTCTGACATACAAGAAGTTAGTTATGACTAGGCCAGGTTTAGTGCACGCTTGGCTAGTTCGATTTCTAGAAAATATTCTTCGACAAATGGATAGGTTTGTTGATCGCGCCACTCTTCTAGTTCGTGTGGCTTTGCCCATTTTACCCACTGAACTTGGTCCGGCTCTTTGGTCTGCGGTGTGTCGTTGCTGATTGCCCCAAAGATGTAGCGATATCGGTTGTAGGCGTTAACTCCTTGGTGGGCTCGTACCAGGCGGTTGTATGTTACGCCCGTCTCTTGGTCGCCCTCTTGCTGGGCTGCCTGCTCCGGGGTTTGGCCTGATTGAATACCGCCGCAGATGTGATCTATGCAGTCTGGGTCGACAGATTTTGTCGACGCGCGCTGGTGGGCGAGAATATCACCCTGGTCGTTAAATACCACGACAACTGCAATTTGCATAAAGCCCTGGGGATATTCCAGGGCGTCGTTGCGTTCGACACCGGTAACAATAAGTTTACCGTTACGATCTACAAGATCGATGAGTTCGGACATTTGTTTATAAAGCGGCTTCGAGGGCTGCCCATTCGGCGTGGCTGTCGTCTTCTGGTACGTTCACGCTGACTTGGTCGCCTGGTTTTGCCTTGAAGTAAGTGACGCTGGCTAGTAGTACGCGGTACTGCTTGTTGCTGACGTCTACGTAATAATGACCATTTTCTTGGGTCAGCAGGCCCACTACTTGCTTGCGTGGGATAGGTCCGATTTGCTTATACATAAAAGCGCCGTCGTCGGCGATGGTTAGTTTGAGGATATCACCCTGTACTAACTTTGACTTGCTGGCGTAGTTTGCAGGCACGGGATAGGTCTTGCCGTCTGAGCCGACCATGTTTTGGCCGTCAAAGACGCCTTCAATAACCTTGCCTAGGTTCTCGTCGGCATGTGCGGCTGCTGCCATCTCCGGGTCTTCGCCCACCAAGCTCAATAGCAACTCCTTAGCTGCCGCTAGGCTGGTTTCTGACTCAGTGATGAGTGCCTTCAGTCTTTTGATCTGTTTGTCTGGTACTTCCGCCATCAAGTAGGTCTCTCTTGTAAGTGTTTATTTGGTACACTTACTGCTAACCGTACCATGTCATGTCAAGCAAGTCAAAGAAACAGGTAGAAAACTGTGGAAAAGGTACATCTTATGAAGAGACTGAAATAGTAGCCCGGCGTGGTGTTGTGCCGCTTGTCAGCAGAATTTCCTCAAGGGCCTCGGCCAGGGCGCGTTTATCGTGTGTCACCTCAGTACGGACCGCTGAATCGTTCGCATCTTTTACAGTGGCGTGGCCCACAAAGTTGCTACTAATGACCTGCGGGGAGCCCTCGCCTTCGTCCGGTTCATGGCGCTGAACGGCGCGGTTACGAGCCGCGTCAGGCAGGTCCTGGTAGTTACTATTGTGAAGTATGACGTCGAATGGTCGCCTGGCGTGGTTGCGGTGTGTCCGGGCATAGTCGCTCACCCGCCAGCCACCGGTGTCGTGGGGCATATTGACCAAGTTGGCAACGCCGGCAAACAATCCGCCACGTGCTTGCTGTTCGGCCAGAGCCTCACGAAAAGCTCGTAGCCCAGGAGCAATGGACGTATAAGGACTGCCAGGTGCTGCCACAACCAGGCGGGCTTGGCTGAGGGCTTGGTATGCAAGACTGGAAGGCGAAACGCCTTCTCTGAAATATACGTAGGCATCGTATGGATGTTGTACCGAATGGGTGTCGATGGCATGTTCGCCTCTGATCTTGACGCCGCCATCGTCCATCTCGATTTCTTGCGGTCCAATTACTGCTGGGTAGATATCTGCTTGGGCGCGTACGGCAATGCTCAGGGTTCTCACGGCACTTAAGATTCCCTGCTCTTGGGCGAGGCCCGCTAGTATAAAGTTCCCCAGTGTGTGCCCTCTTATACCTCTTTGGGATGCTTTGTTGACCTCATGACCTACCCTGTAGGCGGCGTCTATGGTCAGGCCCACTTGTCGGGCGGCCATGCCTGGCACACTGACGACCTGGTCGAACTGGGCTACCGCCTCGTCGAGTTCTGACAGATCGCGACTAGAAAAACGGGTATTGAGGTGGGTGGTGTCGGCTTGACCGACGGCGTCGATAATTCGGCGCAGATCGCCGACAGCTTCGGGCGCGCGGTCTCTTAGAAGACCAGTAGAACCGCCGTTGTCCCAGGTAGCGCCAATAATAGCCTGCCTTCTATGTCCCAGGTTTTCCACAAGACCCTGGGCCAGGTTGGCACCGCCACTTCCGCCACTCAAAACAACAATATCAGGGGATATTTCCATACCATTCCTGCGCAATACTGCGCCTACTATTTTTCGGGATTATAACACTTTACTTACTGAAATAAACTGAATGCCAAACCAAAAAACCACCTCCGAAGAAGTGGTTTTTGGAATGGAGACGAACTTAGGCTAGTTCGACAGTTGCGCCAGCTTCTTCCAAGGCTTTCTTGGCGGCTTCTGCGTCTTCCTTCTTTGCCTTTTCCAAAACAGTCTTTGGGACGCCGTCTACGACAGCCTTGGCTTCGCCCAGACCCAGACCGGTTAGATCCTTAACGGCCTTGATGACTGCTACTTTCTGAGCACCGGCGTCCTTCAGGACGACGTCGTATTCAGACTTTGCGTCCTCTGCTGGAGCGTCGCCGCCAGCTGCTGGACCGGCTACTGCTACAGCGGCTGCTGCTGGCTCGATGCCGTATTCATCCTTCAGGATAGTCTTTAGTTCGTTAACTTCAAGAACAGTAAGTTCTGTCAGTTCCTTTGCGAATTTCTTTAGATCAGTTGCCATGTATATCTCCTTAGTTTTCTTGTCAATTTACCACTGTGAAGTGGATGTTTAGGCGAGTGCAGGTTGGGATGCGGATCGAGGCTTGAGTCCGAGGCGTACCTTGGTACGGTGAGGACTCAGACGCAAGATCTGCGCCCAAGATGTGCCGCCTAAACGTGCACGCACACTCAAGCCGAGGCTTTAGCCTCGATGCCATCCAACAAGGCGTGTAGGTTGCCTGAAAGTGCGCCTACGATGTCGTTGACTGGTGACAGAAGCGTTGCAACAACCTGAGCAATAAGCTCGTTCTTGCTGGGCAGTGTAGCCAGTGCGGTTACTTCTTCTGCACTCAGGAACTTGCCTTCTGCAGAAAAAGCGCCAACAAACGCAAGCGTTGGTTGGGTTTTGGCAAAGTTTGCCAGTGTTTGGGCAGGTGCTACCTCGTCCTCGTTGTTAAAGGCGTATAGAAGCATTCCGTTCAGGGCGCTGGTATCGACATCTTTGAGGTTGTCAGTTCCCTGGATGGCCTTGATGACCAAACGGTTCTTGACGACTTTCATCTGAGTGCCAGTACTTTTGCCTTCGCGGCGGAGTGCTTGCATAGCCTTTACAGGAGTACCCTGGTAAGCAGCTACGACGGTCATCTTTGAGTCGGCCAGCAGTTTGCTGACTTCATCGATGACTTCATTTTTCTTATCTTTGGTTAAAGCCATTAATGCTTCTCCCTATTGTTATGAGTTTGAGCAAAGACTCTCGACCGGTAAATCCTTGCTTAAGAAACCAAAGAAGCTTCCTGTTACCAAGAAGCTTCTAAGCGTGCTCACAAAACAAAAAACGAATTGTTTGCACCTCGGCGACATTATCAAGGCTGTTGCCCGTCGCTGTCTTTGGTAACTAAGAGAGCTTACCGTATCTGTTAATAAAAGTCAATTGTATGTAGGGAGTCAGTGTGGGCGGCAGGTGCGAGGATCGGGGTGGTTTACGGAAATTCCGCAAAAACATCCTGATGCGCTCGTACCTGCCTACCCACACTGACTAGTGCACCCCTATTGCTCGGGCTGCTCCTTCGCCGGAACGGCGGTGGACTCGAAGAGGGCGTCGTTGGATACGAGTGTCATGTCGTCACCGAAGACGCTCTTCACCGTCTCGTGGATCAGTGCTTCCAGGCCGGCATCGACGAAGTGATCGTCGTTGTAGAAGACCACGAACTGCGTGGTGAAGGGGTCGATGCGGCGGGTCGCCGGTGATCGATCGAGCATCTGGCTGACCTGCTCGTGCTGATCATCGGTGATGCGGACACTCAAGCTGATCACACGATGAGCGGCGGCATAGGCGCCCTTGTGCACCTTATAGCACGGGCCACTGACGACCTCGGGAGCCAGCACATCGGGCACGGCGCGCTTGAGTAGCGGCATGAAGTACCTCTTGACCTTCGGCTCCTCGATCTTCTCGATCCCTTCGACGCTGGCCATTATGGCCTTGACGACGATGTCACGCTGCTCCGTGTAGTTGAACTGCGGTAGCAGATTGAAGGTCAGCTGGGTGCTGCCCTCCTGCTCGTGGATGCTGCCGAAGCCCTCGAACTGCCTGGCGTAGGCGCGGATGGCGCTGATTTCGGTGCCGAACAGCTGGAAGCTGAAGACCACGACGATCTCGTTGGCCTTGGCATCGTCCGCCGGGTTCTCGATGTAGAAGCTCGGCTGGGTGTGGGTGCTTTCCTGGGGGTCAGTCATGACTCCGTATCCTCCTAGAGGAAATCGATGGACAGGAAAGTGTATATTATCTCATAAAAACTTGTTTTGTTCCAGGGGCTTTCTAGGTAGTACATCACACAATGTCTATGGGTTCGGTAGGCTGTTCTTCCTCTTCCTTGGGGAGTTGAATCTTTGCCCCGTCCAGAGCGGTGCGGCCGACGGGCGGCGCCAGCTCTTTTTGGTGTTGAAGGTCTGCATGTAGTGCCATCGCTTCAACTCGTCTCAGGTCGACCCCTCTGTCTTGCATTGCTCTGCGATTCTCTGCAATGGGCGATCTCTCTAACATTCTTCCGTTTGCCATGCTAGTTCCTTGGTTACTCAATAAATACTTTAAGTGAAGGACTGTGGTCTACGCTTCGCCATTGGTAGCCTGCTTGGGACAGTTTGTCCTCTAGCTTTGTGGGGTTATCTACTTCGAAGCCTATCAATACGTTGCCGGTGTCACTGGCCGCATTGCGGTAGTGAAAGGCGCTGATGTTCCAGGCTGTTCCAACGGCGGCCAGGAAGCCGCCCAGGGCACCCGGTCGCTCCGGAAAGTCGATCTGATACAAGCGCTCAGACTTAGCCTGATCAGCTGGTCCCCCTACCATGTGCCGGACGTGCTCTTTGGCGATATCGTCGCCTGATAAGTCTATGTGCTCGTAGTCATCTTGCTGCATCTTTTTCATGAATGCAAGCTTGTCTGCTTCGTTGGCTACAGATACACCAACCAATACATGGGCACCTTCGCGCTTGTTGAGCCGATAATTGAACTCAGTGATGCTATGGCCATTCAGCACCTGTTGGCAAAAGGTGTGTAGGGCACCAGCTTGTTCAGGCATGGTGACGGCAAACAACGCTTCTTTGCCGGAGCCTATCAGGGTACGTTCGGCAATTTGCTGCAAGCGCTCAAAGGAGACGTTGGCACCAGAACAGATAGCTACGGCCTTGGCGTCCTTTGGTAGCTTGTAGTGTTGCACGCCAGCTGCGGCTAGGGCACCGGCTGGTTCGACAATGCTGCGAGTATCCTCGAATAGTGATTTGATGGCAGCACACATTTGATCGGTACTGACGGTGATGACCTGGTCTACATATTTCTGGGTGATCTGGAAAGTGAGCTGGCCAACGCTCTTAACAGCTACGCCATCGGCAAAGATCCCTACGTGGTCCAGGGTGACTACCTTGCCGGCCTGTAACGACTGCTGCATGGCATTGCTGTCTTCGGGCTCGACACCGATGATTTTTACATCTGGGCGGATACCTTTTATGAACTGACTGACACCGGCGATGAGCCCCCCGCCACCGACAGGAACAAAGACATGGGTCATATCTGGCAGTTGCTCTAGCAACTCGCGACCGATAGTTCCCTGCCCGGCTATGACCAGTGGATCGTCAAAGGGATGTACAAAAGTCATGCCGGTTTCTTTGACCCGCTGCATGCAGTGATCGTAGGCGTCAGAATAGCTGTCGCCAACCAGCTCTACCTGGGCGCCGTAGCTTTTGACGGCATCTACCTTGATGCTGGGGGTAGTGGTAGGCATGACTATGAGAGCCCGGATACCGAGTTTCTGAGCACTCAGAGCTACGCCTTGGGCATGGTTGCCGGCGCTGGCCGCAATAACACCCTTGGCTCTTTCGGCGGGGCTGAGGCTGGCTATTTTGTTGTAGGCTCCACGCAGCTTGAAGGAGTGCACGGGCTGTAAGTCCTCGCGCTTCAAATAGACATCGGCACCTACTTGTGTGCTGAGTTTGGTGGCCCGCTGCAGCGGCGACTCTGTGGCAACATCATAGACACGTGCCAGGAGGGTTTGCTTAAGAGGGTCTTTCATGATGATAACCCCTGTCTTGGGGGAACTGACGACGAACCATAATAGGTGCGTGCATATAACTCTTCACGGATGACTGGCTGGCCATTTATGACCACGACTACTTCTTGGCTGAGTCGTACGGGAGGTTGAGCTGGTCTATCCTCGGGCCAGCGTATGTCTGCGTATGGTGGTGGGGTTACTCCCTCTGTTGATGTATCAGGCGCTTCGTCCAGGGCCTGGACTTTGTCCTCCAAAAAACCCACCACATATTCACCGCCAACCAGGTCGGTGGGGTCTGAGGCGTTTCCTTGTTCGAGTGCACTCATGCTGGCTCCTTAAATTAAAACAACCCCCTGCGGGGTCGGTGATTCTTGGTAAATAAACCAGACGACCTCGCTAGAGCGGGTTGGCAATGATAGCAATAATCGTGCGGTGAGTCATCGTATCTATCATCCTCTTTTTTGGTTGCTTGTCAACTACCGCAAGCGACATGACACGGCTAGTAATTTTGACAAACTGCTAAAGCTAGTATATTGTATGGGAGATATGCATTACTCCTGTCGGAACATTGGCTTTAGTCCCCCGTGCCCGCTGCCTCTATAGCAGTCGGGGTTTCGACATTTTTTAAGAATTACCAAGCAAAAGAACAGCCCCGACCAAGGGGTTATTTTTATACCCACCCTCGTTCTGCTGCGTAATTTGGAAACATATATGAAAGAAATGAGTGAAGTGCTGGTGCTCAAGGTGGGCACCAGCACCATCGTAGAAGATGACTGTTTAGACCAGACCTCTGTTGAGGGTATAGCTAGACAGATAGATAAGATCAGGCTGACGGGGCGTGGCGTCATCTTGGTTTCGTCTGCCGCCCGTAAGCAGCTGCCAGATGTTGGGTGGGAGGGTGTGCTAGAGGTATGGGATGCCAATACCCAGCACCAGACGGAGGGTTATTTGCTGACAGACCACCAGCTGGACTCAGAAAACGGGTGTGGTCATGTTATTGCGGCCGCTCGTGCTGGCCGCATTGCCGTGACCAACGCTCACGATGACAGGCTCGCAAAAGAAAGCCGGTACGTCAGTAACGACCTGGTGGGGGCTGCTATTGCGACGCAAGCCAGCGGCATGGGGGTGCGGGCTCGATTTGGAATGCTCACCGATGTGCACGGCGTGTTGTCAGACTTGAGCGACCCTAGCTCGGTGATCTCGACCATAGACGATATAGATGCCTATAGACAGCTGGCGGGTGACACTAACAGCAGCGGGGCGACCGGTGGTATGGTGACCAAATTTGACGCCGCGGCTCTGACCACTGCTGCCGGCATTGAAACGTGGATAGCCCACGGCCGGGCTGACAATGCCATCGAACAAGCCATGAATGGCCAGATAGGGACGACGTTCAGGCGTTAGTTTTTTTGGACGGCGGTGTGGTCTTTGACGGTAGAGACATCTATGAGCTTTTGCAGTTGGTGGATCATCTGGTCTAGGCGTGGCACGTCACGGACTATGATGGTCATGGTAGACCATTGCTCGTCGGCGTGAGGTTCTACGCGCAACGAGCGAATGTTGCAGCCCCGGCGGGCAAAGACGTGAGCAATGCGCACCAAGACGCCTGGCTGGTTGCGAACGGTCAAGACAAGGGTGTGGTCAACGTGCTGCATCAAAGACCTCCTACAATGCAATTGCATAATTTCAAAACAGCCCTTTTTGGCTGCAATCTAACAAGATCTCGTGCGGTGTAATGACAATTACCCCTTACTCGATTTTGTTGATTTCGCTCAAAAATCATCTGTCTTGAATCTTGTGAATTGCATTGCATGAGATCTTAAGTACTCCCTGTGGGTTTGGCTAGTTTTGTGGTTGGTGCGGTAACGATCATGCTCTCTAGTGGGGCACCGGCAGGCACCATGGGGTAGACGTTATCAGTCTTGATGACTTCTACGTTGATAACCACTGGCCGGTCGGTGACTGCCCAGGCCTCTTTGAGCTTGGCATCAATTTGATCTGCTGACGTTATGTTGACGCCTTTGGCACCGTAGGCCTCGGCCAGAGCGGCAAAGTCGGGGTTGCCCTCTAGATCTACACCGCTCTCGCGGTTGTCAAAGAACAGCTCTTGCCACTGACGCACCATGCCCAGATAGTGATTGTTCAGGACAAAAATTTTGAGGGGCAACTTATGGATGCAAGCGGTAGCTAGTTCAAACAGTGTCATTTGAAAACCACCGTCGCCCACAAAAGCTATAACATCGTCGTTGGGGCGAGCAAATTGGGCGCCAATGGCGCCAGGAAAGCCGTAACCCATGGTGCCGGCACCGCCAGAGCTGAGCCACATGTGCGGGTCATCGGTTTTGTAGAATTGGGCGGCCCACATCTGATGCTGTCCTACGTCTGTTACAGCGATAGCCTTGCCTTTGGTAAATTTGTAGACTTCGTCTATTACCTTTTGCATGGTCAGACCGTTTTTGTCGCTGTAGGTTAGGGGGTATTTCTGGCGGTATTCATCTAGGTGTTTGTTCCAGTCATTATGCTTTTGGGCCTTGACAGTTTTGCTGAGTGCTTCTATGCCAGCCTTGGCGTCGGCCACTACGGCCGCGTTGGGGTGGATCATCTTGCCAATCTCGCTGGCGTCAATATCGACATGGGCAATAAAGGCGTCTTTGCAGAAGGCAGCGGGCGCACCAACAATACGGTCGTCGAACCGCGAGCCAATGTTTAGCAAAAAGTCGCACTCTACCATGGCTTTGTTGGCGTAAGCGGTGCCGTGCATACCCAGCATGCCCAGCGACAGCTGGTGGGTTTCAGGGAAGGCTCCCTTGCCTAGCAGTGTGGTGGTAACGGGCGTGTCCATTTGCTCTGCTAATTTGGTCAATTGTTTGTGAGCACCAGAAATCAACACGCCATGCCCCGCCAGAATGACTGGATTTTTGGCCTTGGCCCAGGCGTCGGCTATGGCCTGAATTTTCTTATGGTCGATAGTGGCGGGTTGTTTGTAGGCCGGCAAATCGATGGGCTTGTCGAATTCCCCGCTAAAGTCGCCACTGCTGACATCTTTAGGGATATCTATCAGCACCGGGCCGGGCCGGCCAGTGGTAGCGATATGGAAGGCTTCGTCCACAATACTGGGGATATCGTTGGTCTCGCGGATCAGGTAGCTGTGCTTGACCACTGGCATGGTCATATTAAAGATGTCGGCCTCTTGGAAGGCATCCATGCCCAGCATGGATCTGATCTGCTGGCCCGAAATAACGATAATAGGCACGCTGTCCATCTGGGCGGTCATGAGCCCAGTGACGGTGTTACCGGCACCTGGCCCGCTGGTGACTAGGACGATGCCTGGTTTGCCGCTGGCCCGAGCATAGCCGTCAGCCATGTGGGCAGCGCCTTGCTCGTGACGGGTCAGGATCAGTTTGATCTTGGTCTTGGTGGTGATCAAGGCATCAAAAATAGGGATAGCGGCACCGCCGGAATAGCCAAAGATATATTCGACCCCATGTTTCTCTAGGGTACTAACCAGCGCTTGGGCACCATCAAGTTCGCTCACGCTGATTCCTTATAAGCAATGGCTTCGATCTCTACCAGAATATTTGCCTCGCCCCCGACGTGCGGCAGGTCTTTTACGGCTACGGTACCGCGGGCTGGGAATGGCGGCTCAAAAAAGCCAGCGTAGACGTCGTTCATTTTTGCGAAGTCGCTCATATCCTTGAGGTAGATGGTGCATTTGACTACGTCACTTATATCAAGTCCTGCGGATGCTAGAACTGTCTGCATGTTGGCCATAACCTGTCCGGTTTGTTCCTCTATGGTGTGGCCGCACTGGTTGGTGTCTGGGTCCACGCCTACTTGCCCAGACACGTAGTACAGGCTTCCGGCCTGTCTGATGGGGCTGTAGGGGCCAAATACCTTAGACACCGAAGTTCTCCCCGCCATAGCCGTAGTTGGAATTTCGCTCGTTGCGAATGTCATCGATGGCGTCAGCGTGCGGTTGAACGGGAGTGTCCGTGTCAATTTCCGGTTCGGTTGCCGGGGTGTCTGTATCGGACAGTGCAAGTACCTCACCATTCATATAGTTTGGTATTCCTGGTTCTGTTTCTGCGCTCATGTCTTACTCCTTATCTTTGTAATAAAAATCCCGCGGGTTTCGCGGGATGTTTCTTGTCAAAATCTTTAGGCATGCACAAGAGACCCGCTAGCCGGGGAGAATCACCACCTCAATCACGAGCTGTCTCTGTGTCATGAGGCTTAAGTTACTCTCCTTCTGTTTTTTTGTCAACGACCCTACAGGACGTGATCGACCGTCACAGTACTAGCAATCGCCATCCGCCGGGCAAGATCAGGAATATCCGTTACCTCGTCTACCGGCACTGTATCAACCTTATCCATAGAGGCTGCTGCTATTCTTTGTTGCATGCTGGGGTACCCCGAGAGCGTGGCAACGCGTCGAGTGTGCTCTGCATCTGCCATGTTCGGGTCTCTTAATACGCCCTGCTCTACTGTTAATCCTTCGGCGGCCATAATTTTCTCCTAAAAAGTTAAAAAAGACTTCTGGTTGAAGCCTTTTTTGGTTTTGGACTGTGCAAGAGGGCGCTAACCCTTGGCTTCAACCCTGCTGAAGCACAGCCCGTTAAGGCTGAGGAGGAGCAAACTGTTAGCATGGTTAAAACGCATAATGGGGTGGATCATACCATAAGCACCCAGGCTTGACAACTGATCGGGCTATAGCGTAAAGTTTTTACCGTGACCTACCAAAGTTCAACCACCACTATGAAGCACAATCTACGCCAAGTGTTTGGCTATGTGCTCATTTGGAACAAAATGGTTGGAACTGGTAACGCCGCATAGAAATACACAGCAACAAAGCAAAACTCTACCGGATCCAACCATAAGGCTGGATCCGGTTTTTTTAACCCACACTTTCGCAACAGTCAGCGAATCCGCCCAGTGGACTTGTCTACACTACCAAGTTCACTGGGTGGGAGCACTGACTTCCATAGATCCCTTAGGGGGGATAGCACCAGTTCTGGCTTTGTAAGTTAGAACACGACAACTGGAGGAATGGCCTTGGCCCGACAAGACAATGCAATGCAGGCGTACATCCAACGTGCTATTGAAACCTTCATGAAGAGAAAAGGCTCGGTGGTTTACGGAGACCTCGCCAACTTTCGCAATGACATAGACGTCAAGGGTGTCACTCTTGACCAAATCGCTGTTGCCCTGAGAGCCATGAAGCAGGTCGATCGCTTGAGGCTGCGCAAGTACCGCAAGGGCCATCCGCGAGCGGGCTGGACGCGCATTCGGTACGTGCCACCCAAGAGAGCTCGCCTGGCGGTGGCCTAGTCGGGACGTTTGCATGTAGAAGTACGCCGGTTGGTGGGAGTTTGGGATCGTCCCAGGCTAGTGGCGCACACGGCCATTGTCCGTCTTAGGACACCACCAATCACTCCAAGCCCCATCCTCCAGTTGTCACATTACCCATAAAAACAGTAAGATATAAGAGAAAGAAAATACTATGAGCCTTATCGAAAGAGACCCTACGTGTGAACTGCTTGTACCGCCGGGTATTGAGGTAGCACCCACCATTCCCGTGGTTGCGTCAAACGACAGGCGACCCATGTGGGAGATTATGGGTTATGAGTCGCTGGAAGACATGGACAGCGCCTTTTTCTCTGATGAGGCGGTTGTGAAGAAGCTATGCGAGCGCAACAACAACGAGTTGAATCGTCCAGGTCAGTGGACCGGCGCCAGGCCCGGCGGCGGATTGACCTACCGGCAATCCCGCGTGAGCGCCCCGTGGGCATGACTGCCCTGTTGGCCGCGCTGCAAACGGGCATAGACGAAGGTCGTATCTATTTATTTGAATAACTTTGCCACAGAGCTGCAAATATATGCAGCGCTCTGGAAAAGTGTACGGTAGTTTCTTGGCAGAATAAGGGCCGAATGGCCGGGTGGTTTGGTATATGGACAGTGTCCACCCACCCGGCCAAGCCAACTTCAGGTCTCGTCCGTGGACGACTGTGCGGCGAGCTCGCAGGCCTGATCTGCAAACGCGCGGAGCGTGTCCGTGACCCGCGTGAAGCTCTCGGGCTGGATGTCTCCCGTGCGGAAGACGGCCGAGCACTCGGTGTCTCCCTGGATGGTGCTGACCACCATGAGCGTGCCGACGGGTGACTGCGGACCGTCGAAGTCCGTTCGCTCACGCTTGACGTTGATGAAGGTGGCGTGGTTGCCATCCACCACGAACGAGTCGTCCACGTTGTTGGGGTGGTCGCTGGGCTCGTTCTCGTCACAGCCACCCTCGCAGGTGTTGCTGATGACTTTGTCCCAGTACGCCTGGCCGTCGTCGAACGACGTGGCGTCGATCGACACCGAGACGTAGCTGTCACCCACGGGGGCCTCGTAGTCGCACTGCACGAGTGCCTGTGGGTTGAGCGCGGTGACTTCGTCGCCGTAGACCATGTAGACCAGCTCGTCGTTGAGCGTCAGGGGTGCGGTGTCCAGCTTGCTGGCGATGCCGTCAGGGCCTAAGTCGCCGGAGCAGTGCTCCTGCAGCTTGTCCAGTCTGGCGTCTTCGTTGGCCGTGCTCTGGCCGTTGATGGACTCGATGGTGATCGACGGCTCAGGGTCGGACGGCAGGAGTACGACGGCGAGTCCAGCCCCTGCGAGGAGCGCGAACACTCCCACGAACACTCCGAGGACTACAGCCAGTAGGTGCTTTCGGGACATGGGTAAACCATCCTTGCTGGGAAAGGGCGATGAAACTCGTAGTCACGGTGACTACCGTACAAGAGTATATTTATACTGTATTTATGCTTTTTTGTAAATTAGGTTAAATAATTAGATATTTTCCGGCATCTGCTGCAGCTTGAACTGGGTGTAGCGTTCGGCTGCCAGACGGGTTAGCTCGGGGTCTTCCCCTTGGTTCACAAACTTCATGGCTTCGGCCAGCATGGGGTGAACCTCGGCCAGTTTCTGGTGCATTTCGAGCACGAGTTTGCGGTAGCCGGGGTGTCCCTGGGGGCTGGTACGCAGTTCGTGCAGGTGAAATGCTTCGCGGGCATTATAGGTAATCTTCCAGCGCATGCGGTGTCCCAACAAGGTGGCATACTGGGCTTCGTAGAGATAGCCGGCGGCCTGGAGTGTGGAATACAACCTGGCAGACAGGTCAAAACACTTCTCGAACGATTCGGTCAGGTCGGCGTCTTCTACCAGCTTGGGTATTTCGTAGCCGTATCGGGGGGTCAGCGCTTGCCACTGTAGGTCGTCCACCATGCGGTGGCGCTGCAGGTCACGGAAAATGCCGTAGTCACACAGCAGATCCCAGGTGTAGTGTGCCTGCTCCAATGCCCGGGCCGGACGGTGCCGGCGATTCAGGCGCTCTCCTATGTAGGTGTTGAATACTTCGAGCTTTCTGTCTATGGGCCAGGTGTTTACTTCTTTGGTGATTTCTTCTAGTGACAGCTGCGTCGATTCGTAGAGCATGTGTGGCACCAGGTCTAGTTCTTTGCGGGGCCAGACGCTGTGCAGGGTAACGGCTTGGTGGCCGTTACTGTGGGTGTCTGGTAGGTATCGATTGGCCACTGACTTCATGGCTTTGCGGTTGTCAGACAGGTAGGCGGTGGTGGCACCACCACGTTCGGGCTTGTCGGCTCGCTCCAGGAAGGTTGGGATAACTTTGCGGGCTTCTTGCAGAACTTGCTCGCCAACGGCTTGGGCTTCTTTGCTTTCGCTGGCCCGCAGACGCATGATAAGCATCTCTAGCGCCTGGCCGCTGGCAAAAATACCCACGGTAGACTTGGTGGCTACGGGCAGCGTTGCCCGGATGGCATCGCAGGCTTGAGCCCGGATGGCCCCGCGCCAGGCACCGTCTTGCTCTTCTTTGGGGGTAGATGAGTGGATCTGCAAATAATTTGTCAGATCGCGGGCCATGGACGAGTAGGTGTCAAAAATGCTATCCATGGTGGCGGTGTATTTGGCCGTGGTCAGCTCATCTATATGATCTGGTGTGTAGTATTTGTATTGCCCTTTGGCATCTTTCTGGTCAAAGTAAATATAGCGGGTGGACTGTTCTAGGTAGGACGCCAAGCGTCCCCATTCGAGCTGTTTGGTCAGTAGGTTGCTAGCGTTCTCTACCACGATGTGTTGGCCCACTAGCTGTTGGACGGAGTCGTCCCCATAGGCGGTAATTACGCGGTGGATCAGGCCTTCGTCTTTGCCCTCGTGCATAGCAAATTCGTCCAGCATGGTGACACGCATGTCGTCCCCGCGGCGACTGAGTCTGGCCATGGCTGCTGCCACCGTAAGCGTGCTTAGCTTATCTTTGAAGGCATAGACATCGCCGTCTACGTTGGTTATGGCTGCTTCTAGGAACTGCTTGCCGGCCTCTGTCACTTCCCAGCCATGACTGGTCTTTTTGACGTACGGGTTGTCTGGCTTCTTGATACTACTGGGGGCTTTTGCCGTGGTGGCAGCTGATTTCTTGCCAGCTGGTTTTGGTAGCAGTGGCTGGATAGTTTTGCGGAGCATATTTTGAACTTGGTCGATAGAAAGCAGTGTGTCGCCTCGCACACAGTCCAGCCGCTGGAAGTCCTTGGGAAATAGCTGACATAGGTCATCGTAGACTTGGACGGCTTTTTGCAGGTGGCCTAGGTCGGCCTCGTGGATATCGCGTTTTTTATCGGTGTAGCTGCGCTGCTCTTTTTGGTCTACTAGTTTTTGGGCGATCTCGGCTGGCACCCGGAGTACGAAACTCTTGTCTGGGCGCGGGATGCCCAGCATCTGGAACTCGAGGTTGTCCAACCAGATAAAATAGCCCCGGCGTTCTTCGGCGTGGTTGAACTTGGTGCCTTGGTGGGCCATGTTGCTGCCCGTAAAGCGGTTGGCTAGCACTACCTTGCCGGCTTCCAGAGCTTCCCGGATCTGGGAGGCAGCGTGGTAGCGGTCTAGGGCGTAAAAGAGCGAACCGGTATAGGGGCCTACTTCGTCCGCAGTGCCGTACTTGCCGTTTAGGTATTCGCGTACAAAAAAGCTAGAGGGCTGATCGTACTGTGGAAAATCACACGTCACCACGTCGTGACCCTGCTGGCGTAAGTGTTCCTCTAGCAATTTAAACTGGGTACCCTTGCCTGATCCGTCAGTGCCCTCGATGACTAGAAACACACCTTTTTCGCTCATTGCAGTACTCCTTGTTTTTGTAAGAATTCGTGTGCTCGTGCGAATGCCTCAGGCGGATCTTCGCAGCGCATCTCTGCCACGGGTGCTTGGTTGTAGTTGTGTGCTGGCATTAGGAATGCGCTTGTCGGATGGTCCCCGAAGTGATCAATAAATCCCTGGACATGGTGGGTAGCGTCGTCAATGTGTACCAGTGGCAGCGCCCCTATGTCTATCCCGGCTTCTTGGCCGAGCACATCCAGAGCCTGCGCCTTGGTCATTTTCCCTCTGCCGTCGTAGTTGCGAGGTAGAAGAAGGGCGTCAAAGCATCCTTTCAGATCTTTTTCGAGGTGATGACGGATAGTAGCAAGTTCGCAGCCGGGCAAGGTAGATGTATTGGCCGCCATATAGACGCCTTGCTCTCGCCAGCCACGCAAGGTGTGGCTCACCTCGTCAATTCCTGGGATGGCTCCTACGAGGTCGTTGTTCATGAGGTGTTGGAGCCCACCAAGTACGACTGAGTATTCAAAATCTAACCCCATGTTTTCGACAGAATACCAGGTGCCCTCTGAGTACTGTCCGCGTTCGAGTGGTTCGCCGACCAAATCGCCAAGGCTTACGGCTGTGTCACGCGTTACTTCGCATAAATCGATAGAGGCGACGGCACATACTTCCCCGACAGGTTTGGCGTAGGCACCTAACACACCCTGTAGTGCGTGCGTTTCTCGTTCTGTGTAGGCGTGCCATTCATCGGCCAACTCATCTGGCGATGCAACGGGGTATTTGCCTTCTAGCTTGTCACTCAAAAACCATGGATCTTGGTCAATTGCACCCATTACACTTCCCTCGGTTTGCGGCGGGTGTCTTTGTAAGCTCGCGGCAGCATTTGCTCAGGGCGCCAATTGTTAATGATGTCTACTAGGTTTTCACTGTCATTTGACTGGTATTTGCCGCTGAGGTTTTTGTATTCTCCGTCCACGGGGCCGGTATGGTAAAAGACCATTTGGGCAATGCGTTCGCCTACCGGCAGCACAACGCTCTCGTGCTGGTTCATGTTGTAGATTTCCATGGTCCAGCGGTTGATATAGCCAGGGTCCCCCCACCCGGCGTCCAGACAGACGGCCACGCCATTGCGGCCCCACGTGCTGCGGGCTTGCATGGTGCTGGTGCCAGGGGCTTTGATGCCGATGAATTCATGGGTGTGGGCCAGGATACGTTCGCCCGGCCGCAGAATAATAATGGGATGGTCTGGCGGGATGCCACCAAAGGGCTTGCGACCATTGGCTTGCGCCCAAAAATCGTGGGTGTCGGCATGGAACGGTCCGTCAAAGTAACGCCGGACGTCGCTTTCGTCGAACGGATTGTAGAAGCCGCTGTGGCCATTGCGCTCGGTACGATAAAACCAGTGGCCCAAGGTCACGTCCACGCTGCTGCCGGCAATGTGGTCCTCTATATAAGGGTGAAATACAATATGACCGTCTGAAATGGCGGCTTTTATTTGGCTGTTGCTATAAACCCCTGTACCTTCAAGGTCCACTGATTACTCCCTCTAATGTGTATGTATTGTACGGGGTGTCAAAACTGTGATGCAAGCGTTAGTACAATAATACAACTACAGGTGGGGCTTATCTGACAATACGCATGTACGGCTTGGCCAGGAAGATGACCAGCTTATGATGCTTGCCGGCCGGCTTTATAAGATGAGTATGCTGATGAATGATGGTCTTGGTGGAGGTGCCAGATCCCCGGGCGTACACGTGGTAGCCTTTTTCTTCGTAAGCAGTGATGGTGTCAAAGTACTCGAGAGCAGCAGCCTTAGAAACGTGTGCCAGTGAGTTCACGTGCTTGTGAGGTACGAGTAGCAAGTGTTCACGAACGGCCTGGCCGTCCCAACTGGAGTACATAAAAATATTGCGAATGATTTTGAAGTGTTTGAGTTCTTTCACAAACTGCGGAAAGCCCGGCACGACCTCGCAAAAAATACAGTCACTGTCCTTGCCCTGTTTTTTGCGCTCATGCAGATACTTTTTGTAACTGATGGTTTCTTTGCGGGTCCGGTAGTGTGCCATGTTATGTCGCCTTTGTCTGATAGGTTTGCTGGAGCTTGTCAGTCTGAATGTCCTGCAATATCTGTGCGGCACAGTGTTGCAAATCTTCGACACTGCCGTTGCTAATAACCGTGCTGTCAGCCTGGATACTGTCGCGTTCGCGTTCGGTGGGATCGAGAGTGTCGGTCTGGAGGTGCCCGGGGCGGTACAGCTCTATGATCTTGGCATTGGCTGTGCGTAGTATTTTGGCATCCGAAGGATAGCGTACGCCACCAATAATACATACCTTGCAGCCTGCTTGCTGGCTGTGCTGGAGGCGCCTCACAACTTCGTTGAACCAAATGCCCGGGTCTACTTTTGCCACCAGATAGCCGCCGAGCCACTGCAAAAATGGGCGGTAACTTGTTTTGTTGTCGGCGGTTATGTCCTGTTGGGCGAGGACTGGATTGCGCTGCAGGTTCTCGATGTGCAACATGAGCTTTTGATACTCTGCCGGCTGGTTCTGCACGGCTTGGGCCGTGAGGGCGATCTGCTCAAAAGAGCACGTAACACCTACTGTTTGTTGCAGAATATCCGGCAGTGACTGCAGCCAGGCATTTATGGAATCGATCTGGTGAGGGCTTATATCTGCGGGTAGCACCTCGTGCAGGGCGTTGGCCACTTCGATGATGGCCATGTTGGCTTCTAGGTGGCAAAAAGAGGGCTCGTGTTGGGCCAGGGCATCTGCAAATGTTGTTTTACCGTGACCGATAGGCCCGGTTATTCCAATTACCACCATTACCTATCTATTCTACAGAAAAACAGCTCCGCGTTGCGCGAAGCTGTTTTTACTACAACTTTTACTGCCTAGTTGGCTTCGGTTGTTTCGATGGTGATGCTGGGACCCATGCTGGTGGTCACGTACAGTGACTTTATGTAGGTGCCCTTTAGGCTGGTGGGTTTGTTGTTCTTTAGGCTGGTCAGCAAAGCGCGGGCATTCTGCGTCAGCTTGTCAGCCCCAAAGCTTACCTTGCCAATACCAACATGCACAATACCAGTGCTGTCTACGCGGTATTCTACCCGGCCAGCTTTGGCCTCGGTGACGGCCTTGGCTACGTCAGCGGCAACGGTGCCACTCTTTGGGTTGGGCATGAGACCTTTTGGACCAAGTATACGAGCGTACTTACCAAGCTTGGGCATCATAGCTGGGGTGGCTACCAGGACGTCAAAGTCGATAGTGCCCTTGTCTAGCTGCTGTAAAAACTCGTCGCCTGCGGCGATATCGGCGCCGGCTTTTTTGGCCTTGGCTACATCGTCAACGTCAGCGTATACGGCTACGCGAACGGCTTTGCCGGTTCCGGCTGGCAGGACCAGAGTGTCGCGAATGTTCTGGTCGGCCTGGCGAGGATCTACGCCCAGGCGGATGTGGACCTCTACGGTTGCGTCAAACTTGACAGGATTGGTCTTTGTAGCCAGATCCAGACCTTCGGTCAGGCTGTAGGCTTTGCCTTTTTCGATCTGCTCGGCCAATTTGCGGTAGGTTTTGCTGCGGCGCTCGAGCTTGCTGCGAGCGGGCTTTTGCTGAACCTTTGGTTTGTCGGCCTCTGCCTTTTCCTCGGCAGCATGCTGTTGGCGTTCTAGCTTCGCCTGCTTTTCTTCGGCTTCTTTGACGCCTTTGACACTACGCTTACCAGCCTTGGTGGTGGCTTTTTCTTCGTCTTCTGTGGGTGCAACTGCGGCTTCTGCTGCTTCGCCGGCGATAACAACCTCTTCTTGGGGTGTGTCTGCGCCTTTGATTGCGGTCTCTAGCTCTGCAATGGTGTTTTTATCGGTTACTTCCAAGCCAAGTGCTTTGGCTTGTTCTAGTAGTTCTGCTTTCTTTGCCATAAATTCTTATCCTTTCGTGGTGCCAGCGGCATATCTGCCTCCCACAAGTTAGTTAAACGTTAGCGGTCGTTGGGACTATAGCCATTGTTATTCTGACGCATGACTGCATCTGCTATTGGTCCTAAATTTTGCCGGTCCTCTGGATCTAGGCTGCCGTAGACTTGGTGTGCGGCCTGTAGCGCTCTGTTAAAGTTGCCGCCTGCTTCTTTCAACTGATCTCGGGCGTCCTGGAGAGCCTGAGCGGCTGCTTCCATTGTGTCTAGCGGATGGATCATTGGTTCGGCTTCTGGTGACATATCTAGCCTTCGACTTCTACGCCCATGCTGCGGGCAGTGCCGGCTACCATCTTTTTGACGGCTGGGATATCGTCGGTGTTCATGTCGCCGGCTTTGGTCTCGGCGATCTCGGTTAGCTGAGCGTCGCTCAGCTTCTTGGGTAGCTTCTCGGTGTTGGGTCGGCCAGAGCCTTTCTGGACACCTAATGCCTTGCGGATCAGATCGTCGGTTGGGGTGCCGACCACGCGCCAGGCCATAGTGCGGTCTTCGAAAATAGTAATATGGACGGTCAGGTCTTGGCCCTGACGGTCTTTGGTACCTTCGTTGAAGGGATTGATGAAATCCATCATGTTCACGCCGTACTGACCCAGTGTGCTACCCACGGGTGGGGCTGCGCTGGCTTGTCCGCCGCGAATTTTCATTTTTAGATTTGCTTTGATGGCTTTTGCCATAAGTAGTTCTCCTTTTGCGAACAGTGCCATTGAAGCTTGGACTGTTCTCCTACGTTTTAGTATCTGTCCCTTCGGGACCGATACAAACTGCGGATGCTCGTAAAATATGAATAAATTCCTATTTTACTGTGCTCCTTGTTTGTAGTGCGTAACGGACCAACTATACTACAACTCACCTCTGTTGTCCAGTAGGTTATCATCTAGATTATTGCTGCGTAGATAGCGCTGAAAGCTGGCCAGTGCGCGGTCGAGGGTCATTCTAGCGGCCTCGCCAGTGACGCCTCCCATACGCTGTCCGATAGCCTGAAAGGTTGGCTCGGGGTCATCCGGGTCCAAAAAGCGCAGTTGCATGGCTAACTTTTGCTTGGGGGAGAGGCTGGCGTTATCGAGGTGCTTGCGGACTTCATGCTGAAGAACCTTGGCGGCGGCCAGCTCTTCGGTGCCGGGGCCTTCTGACGGAATAATCTGGCCTAGTTCGCCGGAGTCGTCCCCTTCGCCTAGTGGCATATTTAGAGATGTTGGAGTGACTGCTCGGTAGGCCTTGCCCATTTCGCCCTGCAGGTCGTCGCCTGACTGGTCTCCCTGGCACATGGTCTGATTCCGGAGGGCTTCTCGGAGCTGCGCTGGCAGGCCGGATGGTAAACGTACGACGTTTGCCGCGCGATCCATGCCACGACTAATGGCGTGCCGGATCGCAAACGTGGCATAGGTAGAAAATTTAAGCCCATACTGCCAATCGAACTTATCAATTGCGTACCCTAACCCAATATTACCCTCTTGGATGAGGTCCAAGAGTTCCATGGAGGGCGGTATCGGATACTTCAGGGCAATGCTGACTACTAGGCGCAGGTTACCTTGCACGAACTGGGTACGAGCATCTTGACCCTGGCGTACGGCTTGGCGATGGGCGACGGCATCCTGGCCATTTTCGATTTGTTGCAGGGCGTCCCGGCCAGCTTCTATTTGTTGAGAAAACTGTATCTCGTCCTCTTTGGTGAGGAGTTCGTACCTTCCTACTTCGTATAGGTACTGGCTCAATGCATCTGTCGTCCCTGGTCGGGAGCCGCCTAGACGGAGGTGCCGCCTTTCACGGACGGACCGGAGCCGTTCGCTTTGCGCGGCTTCATAGACAAACGTGGATTCCTCTACCGCCAGTGAGCCTGCTGGTTCACCTTCAGGGGATAGTCCGGAATTAGCAGCTTCGCCATAAATTTGCAGTGTCATGAAAGAAGTATATGAGATGTTAGCCGTTATGACTAAATAGTCTCAGGCTCCTGGATTTGGTCTTTTAGTGCCTGACGAATGATCTTCAGGCCTTTCATGACATTGCGTCTGGCTCCTTCGGGCGACACGCCTAACTGCTCGCCAACGGCTCGGTAGCTGAGCTTTTCGGGCCCAAGATATCGCAGTTTAACTGCGCTTAGTTGTGTAGGATTCATGGCGTGAGCGGCCTCTTCGATGGACTGATACTGCGTTGCTCTGTCGGCGTTGTCAATCAGGGTCTCTTCGGGTCCCTTGAGCGGCGAAGGTAGCAGGTTGTCCAGCCCGGGTTCATCTTCGTTGCCATTGCTAAGAGAGGCGGGGGTGGCGGCCCGATAGGCCAGGCCCAGTTCACCCTCGAGCTGTTCGCCCGTAGTGTCATCATACCCTTGTGTCTGAGCTGCCAACGCCCCGCGTAGTTCTCCTGGCAGAGTGCCCTTCAGGCGTATCAGGTTGGCTTTTTGGTCAAGCGCCCGTCCGATTGCTTGTTTGATCCACCAGGTAGCATAGGTGGAGAACTTGAATCCTTTGC
Source organism: Verrucomicrobiia bacterium (assembly GCA_035489575.1). Classification (NCBI taxonomy): domain Bacteria; kingdom Pseudomonadati; phylum Verrucomicrobiota; class Verrucomicrobiia; species Verrucomicrobiia bacterium. The sequence goes on along the minus strand of DATHJY010000011.1, from coordinate 192,411 downwards.
GCCACTCAAATTTATCAACTGCATGCTCCAGCCCCAGATTGCCTTCTTGGATCAAATCTAGTAATTCCATACTCGGTGGTACTCGGTATTTTTTAGCAACGCTGACAACCAGGCGCAGGTTGGATCGTATAAAGATATCCTTGGCTTCTTGTCCTGCTTGCGCGGTCTGGTGAAGTTTCCGAGAGCGACGTCCTTGGTCGATCAGCTCGGTTGCTGTACGGCCCGTTTCGATGGCTTTTGCTAGTTCGATCTCTTTCTTCTTGGTCAGCAGTGGGACCACGCTAATCTCGCTTAGGTACCAGCTCATAGAGTCTTGGCCCGTCCTGCGTGGGCTGCGCAGACGGTGTTGCCGCCTTTGGCGAGCGGCTTCTTGGCGACTGGCCCGCTCGGCCTCGCGGTCGTCTGGTGTGTCTATTTGGCGGTGGATTACGGTTTGTGCAAGCCCATTATGTGCTAGGGGCGCTTCGTCGCTGACAATTTCACCTACCGTTTCTTCAACGGTGTCCTCTGTGGCTGCGAATTCCAGCGGTTCGGTTTTTGCGCATGCTTGCAGTTCCATTAGGCTAGTATCTAAAAAGTGGTATAGTTTTGCAATTAAGTATCTTCGGCATGCTGTCGCACGTATCCCCGGAGGCTGGCCAGTCCGCAATGCGAGAAATTCTATGCACAGGCTAAGATTCTTGGCCTGCTTGTACATCACGCTTACGCTTGTGTGCTTGGGTGCGCTCTCTCTTCCGGGCTTCTGCCTTTGCCCACTCGGTGAGCACTTCCAGAGGTTCACGCAATACATCTACGCCTGCGGCGGTCAGTTTTCTGGCCTCTTCTGCGCTGATGCCACCCAGTTCCTTGCCTATCTCGGCGAAGGTGGGCGGTTCGTCGTCCCCCATATAACGCATTTCTACAGCTTGACGTTGTTCGTCGGTCATCTTATGGCTTGTCTCTTCGATGGAACGGTACAGTCCGGTGCCGTGCACCACGACGTCTTCTGGGGTGCTGTCGTCCGAGGCAAGCATATCGCCAAACTCTAGCTTTTTCTCATTCGGATCGCTCGGCCTATTCAGCGAAAAAGGGCTGGATATGCGGTAGACTCTCAGAAGTTCACCATCTAGGGCTTCCTCGCCGCCTTCCCTGAGAGCCCGCCGGAGGTTGGGGCCTGCCTCGCCACGAATGCGGACGAGGCTACCTTTTTGGTCAAGTGCCCGGCCCACTGCCTGGCGAATCCACCAAGTGGCATAGGTAGAGAACTTAAACCCTTTGCGCCAGTCAAACTTGTCCACGGCACGGTCCAGTCCGAGGATACCCTCTTGGATAAGATCCAGTAACTCCATGCTGGCCGGCAAGGGGTATTTTTTGGCAATGCTAACCACCAGCCGCAGGTTGGCCACCATGAAACGTTTTTTTGCATCTGCACCGTCGGTCATAGTGGCTAGGTCTTTGTCTTCTGGTGGGCGGCCCTCTTTTTGGGCCATGTTTGTCCGTTTTTCGGCCTTACGCCCGGCTTCTATGGTTTGAGCCAGCTCCTTTTCATCATTTGCGGTCAGGAGGGAGACGGTACCGATTTCGTTGAGGAATGCGCCTAGGGCATCGGCCCCACCTTGGCGATGGCCTGTTTGCATACGACGGTGGCGTCTTTCGCGGCGAGCGGCAATCCGTGCTTTCATGTCAGCGTCGTCCGTGGCTGGAGCTTCTGGGGTGGTGGCCGACGCCAGTCCGTCATAGGACATGGTAGCTTCGTCGCCTGTCAGCGAGCCTACTTCTTCGGCTGATTGCTCCTCGGGCGATTCGGTATCTGGCGCCTTGATTTCATCGGCGGGCGCAGTAAAGTGTTCGAGTACTTCCTGGCCACCCTCAACATAAGTTTGCATGGTCATTAAGTATAGTATTTAGAAATAACTATAATTTTGCAACTATGTAAGAATTCTCACAACAGTTCTACACCGGCGAAGGTGGTTCAAGACCGAGCCGTTCGTTCAGCCTGAGCTGCCCAATCAGATGCGCACCGAAGAGTAAGGGGGCACCGGCATTGCCCGGGACTTTTGGGATTTCACTGAAGGCTCCAATACCCATGCCACCAATAGTCGCCACGAGTGTGTCTTGGGTGGGTCCTGGGCAAGCGCCTCACGAATAACAGATGAAAGTCCATCTAAATCAAGTTGCTGCAAATAGACCACATGCCCTTTTTCTAGTGCATGATACGGTACGGTAGCTATGGCCTCGGGGGTGAGGTCAGCCATGTAAGCGAGATCTGGAACAGGCTCTTAGACGCGTTTGACCTGGAGACTGTCTAGCTCTACCGGTGTTTCGCGGCCGAACATGTTAACTAAGACTTTTAGCTTGCCCTTGGCAGGGTCAATCTCGTTGATGGTTCCATCAAAGCTCTTGAATGGTCCGTCGGTAATACTCACAACTTCGCCAATGCGGTAGTCGATCTTGTGCTTGGGCTCTTCGCGGCCCATGCGCTTCATGATCTTTTCCATCTCGTCGTTACCAACGGGTGTTGGTTCTGAGCCGCTGCCTACAAACCCAGTAACACTAGGGGTGTTGCGTACAATATACCAGGCGTCTTCACTCATCTTCATCTGAACCAAAACATAGCCCTGGAAAATACGCTTTTCTACAACCTTGCGTTTGCCGTTTTTAACTTCGATCATTTTTTCTTTGGGGACTAATACCTGAAAGATCTTGTCTTTCATGTCTAAAGAATCGGCGCGTTGGCGGATACTTTCAGCCACCTTTTCTTCGTAGCCGCTGTAGGTATGGATGGCGTACCATTGTTTGCTGGCGTCATAGCGTTTCGTCATAATCTCTCCTTGTCCACCCTAGCTCAATAGTAATTGTTTAAAGACTTTATCCAGGCCAAAATCTACCAGGGCTACCACCAGGCCAAAGGTAATGGCAAACACAAACACCGCAAAGGTCAGTTTGACGGTTTCGCGACTGCCGGGCCATTCTACCTTGCGGACTTCTTGCCAGCTGCTGCGGAAGTATCCAATAAAGAGGATTTTATACAAAAGACGTCCCACAAAACGTAAGGGCCGGGTCTTGAAGGGCTTTAGTAGGAAACTAAATGGTCGGGCGCCTTTGGCGACCACTCGACCAGTTGCCCGAATGGGCTTGGCGGCGATTGATGCCGTGCGGCGAGCACGTCGCTCTTTGGCTGGGGCTGCTTGAGCCTTATTTGCTTGTTCGCGAACGGTCTCGACTTGCTTGACTACGCGACGCTTCTTCTTTGCTTCTGCCACTCTGGTATACTCCTGAATTTAAAAAACTACCACGTACGGTAGTTCTTGCACATGTCAAGCATATCACATGACTCACGGAAGGCAAACCCTAAGGATACCAAGCGATTGCCATTAAGAGATGCTATAGTCAGTAGGAAATGATCGCGCTTTTGCTTCTCCTAAGTGTTGCCCTGGAATGGGTATTATACACGGGACGTTTTATGTGGCGCGGCCGCCGCATTTGGGTGGCGTTGCCTATTATGCTCACAGCTTTCGGAGCGGCGGGTATTCTCTATGAGTATGGAACCGTTCTGGCATTTGTGGTGGTTCTGATTGCAAGCTTCCGTTTGTTTAACCAACTGCGAATCGCGCAAGGTCGGATGCACCAAAGCTATCTGCTGCATAGTACTCGACGGACAGGCTTGGTGCTGGGATTTTTGCAGGTAGCGACGGTCCTCTTGCTAAGCACCGTGCCGGCTACGTTTAGGGACGTCTTGGGACCCTTGGCTGCGGTGCAGTTGGTGGGGGCTGCGGGCGTTCTGTTGCTGACTATACGCAACCTCATAAAATCACGTCACGTACCTCGTTCTTCGCATACGGCTGATCGCGACATGCCAACCGTTACGGTGGCCATTCCGGCTCGCAACGAAACTGCTGACCTAGAGGCTTGTCTGAAATCTGTAGTGGCCAGCGACTATCCAAAGCTGGAGATACTCGTGCTGGACGATTGTTCTCAGGACAAGACAGCTGATGTTATCAAATCCTTTGCCCAGGACGGCGTGCGGTTTATCAAAGGAAGTCCCCCGGAAGACCGTTGGCTGGCCAAGAATCAGGCGTATGATCGGCTGGCTAGCGAGGCCAATGGCGAGTTCATTTTATTCTGTGGGGTCGACGTACGTCTGGGCCCGCACACCATAAAAGCGTTGGTAGCAACTGCCCAAGAACGTAAAAAAGATATGGTTAGCGTGTTGCCACGTCGTATGGATAGCAACCCGCTGGTGGCATTTGTACAGCCCATGCGCTACTGGTGGGAATTGGCGCTGCCACGCCGCTACGTGAATCGTCCGCCGGTTTTGAGCACGTGCTGGGTTATCCGGCGCAAGGCCCTCCAGAAGCTTGGTGGATTTGGGGCAGTAAGCCACGCCATTATTCCCGAGGGATACTTTGCCCGTGCTCTGCTGAAGACTGATGGCTATAGCTTTGTGCGGGCCGACGACGAACTAGACGTGCAGACCAGAAAGAGCCCAAACGACCAGCAAGACACGGCTATTCGCATGCACTACCCGCAGATTCGGCGCCGTCCAGAGGTTGCCTTTGCCCTGACCTGCATACAGATCTTTTTGGTGCATGGGCCTTTTGTGGTTGTGCTGTCGGGTATCGCCTGGGGATTTGGGGCGACGCAGGCGCTGGCCGCTGCGGCCTGTGTGCTGCTAGTAGCAACCCACGTACTGATTGTCTATGTGAGCAACCCCGGGAATGTACCGATAGCGCTCGTGAACTTTCCGGTTGCTGCGGCCATGGAGCTGGCTTATGGCCTGATATCGATGTATCGCTACGAATTCTCGGTTATAGATTGGAAAGGTCGTAACATCTGCATCCCGGTCATGCACGTCTACCCAAAGCTGCCGCCTCTTGATCAAAAATAAGCAAGGTACATGTTGGCACGTACTGCAGCTATGGAGCCGCGAGTTATCAGATAAGGTATGCTTAGAGCATGCAAATAGATCCACGATTAAACGATATCGATGATTGCTTGTACCGCGTCGCGATAAGGGTGTTAATAGTTCAAAACGACAGAGTACTTTTGGTTAAAGAGGCCCAGGATATGTGGTGGGCACTGCCTGGCGGTGGGGTAGACCACGGCGAAGCGGTTGAAATATCTCTGATGCGTGAAGTAGAGGAAGAACTTGGTGTCTCAGCTAAAGAGGTTTCGTCTGATTTTCAGATTGTGCATTACAACATTGGAAACGTTGTGAATGCTGTCCCGCGGATGAACTTATTCTTCAGGGCATCAGTGCCAGAGGAGTTGCTTAAGAAAACCGACCATGTTGCAAAATGGGGATGGTTTACTAAAAATGAGTTCTTGAAGCTAAACATGAACGCTTCTTATGACAAGGCAAGGCTGGTCGATGTAATTTTTGGCGATGCTGGCTGATCCTGTAGCTGCACTGTTGTTCATCGAAGATTGGGGATAAAAATAGTGAAGGTGGAGCCTTTGTCTAGTTCGCTCTCTACCTCTATTTTTGCCTTGAGGAGGCTAGCCAGTTTTTGGGTGACATACAGGCCTAGGCCGGTGCCGTTGTTGACGCGGGTGCGGTAATCTTCTGAACGAAAGAATTTTTCGAAGACTTTCTGTTGGTCGGTCTTGCTGATGCCAATGCCGGTGTCTGCTACATAAAATTTTACCCCGCCCGCAGCTTTTCGGGCGCCAATGGTGACATGCCCCTTCTCTGTGTATTTGATGGCGTTGGTGACAAAGTTTTGCAAAATTTCACGCACGTACAGTTTGCCGGATTTGATGAGTTCTAGCGATGGATCTAGCTCTGTCTTTATCCCTAGTTGTTTAGCGGCGGCCTCTGGCTGATAGGCTTTGGCTACTTCGTTGACCACCTCGTGGGCGTTTATGGATTCGATATCCAGGGTCAGGTTGCCGCGTTCGGCCCGGGACAAGGTGGCTAGGTCGTTTACTAGACCAGCCAGAAAAGTTATCTGGGTATGGGCTTGGGCCAGGGCGTCAGACACAGCCTTGTCTTCGCTGCCAGATTTGTGAAAAATAAATTCGGCATTGCTGATGTTGCCTTCGGCAATAGCCAACGGTGTGCGCAACTCGTGGCTGGCTACGCTAATGAACTCGTCCCGCTCTTCTTCGAGCGACTTTTCGCGCGTGATATCACGCAGCAGTATGACATAGCCCTTCATGCCCTTCTGGCCATAGCCCAGGCGTACCGGGGCTATGCTGGTGTACAGATTGATGACGTTGTTGTCGGCGTACTTTAGTTTCCAGTCGCGTGAGGCCAGCGACGTCTTGGTGTCGGCTATGAGCTTTTCTAGCTTGATGGGTTTGTTGTTCTTGTCTATCAGGTGCAGGATGTCTGTGACTTTGCGGTTTGCCAGAGAGGTGTTGATGTCCAGTATGTTTAGCGCCGCACCGTTGGTAACCACGATCTTGAAGTTTTCGTCTATGGCTACAACACCGTCGCCCATGCTGTTGATGAGACTTATAAGCCGCTCGCGCTCCAGCTCGGCAATTTTTGGAGTGACAACTGGCGGATGTTTGGTGCTGGCCATTAACACCCAGTATAGACAAAGCTTGTGGTTTCCACCACCTAGAGCTGTTAGCTAGTCTGCAAAATTGGGCGGTAGGCCTTTATCTCTTTGCGAACTGCCTGTATGTTAGGCACAAATGCTTCCATCTCGGACCAAAATGGTTGGCCGTGGGCCATAATGCGGGTGTGCAACAGTTCGTGCAGTAGCACGTAGTCTATGAGGTGCCATGGGAGTTGCATGAGGTAGCAATTGAGCACTATGTCTTTCTGGTCGGTGCAGCTGCCCCAACGGCTGGTCATTCGCTTTATCTTGACCGTGCCGTACTGAAAGCCGTGTTGCCCGGCCAGAAACCTCAGGCGTCCTGGCAGCAGCCGTTGGGCTTGTTTCTTCAGGGCCCTGACGCTGGCTTTGACAGCGGCATCCTGGACGCTCTGGTGCGAGGACTGCACGGTATGCGGGTGATAGATCCGAATTTCGCCCGTGGTGGTTATGCGAGTGGCCATGGTAGTACGGCCCCTTTCGGCAATAAAGCTCAGGTGATGAGATTTGCCAATACGGGTACCATGGACCAGGGGTTGGGTGACAACCTGCTTGGTCTGTATCCAGGCTCGTTTGCTGCGAGCAAACTCTGCCCCTGCGGCGTAGGGCAGCCAATATGGCATGCTGACTTTTATGGCTCCATCATGAGCAATGGTCAGCCGCAAGCTGCGGACGCCACGACGTTTGTATAAATGCACCGTCCCCAAATCTGGTATGGTCACAACTTTTACTGCCATAGTTTTGCCTATCTAATAACAATATTTCGACGGGACTGATCAACGCGGCCACCCATAGGGTTGGGCACCAGGTTGACCAAGCCGGGCTTGACCATCTTGGTGTTGGCGTTGTCGGGACTGACAAGTCCGATGTCGTAGAGCTTCTTCATAACCGCGCTGCGCTGCGTATGATAGGTGTGCTTGCCGCTGATAACCATGAAGTCCTCGGTCATCTCTGGATTTTGCATCTGTCCGGCGATGGATTCGTAGGTGCTGCGATCGAGCGGCATGGCAAACTTGTCGTCTGCTTTGCGGCGGTCACGCTTGCTGCTGCGGGCAAAGGCGCTCTCGACGTCTACTTGCATCCATATAAGAACGGGCTGCGCCTTAACCCGACGGGCTAGGTCGCGCAGAGCTCGGCGCTGTGACAAGCGTGAGGCGTTCATGTCATACACTACGCTGATACCAGCGTTCAGGAACTCTTCGGCCATGTATTCCATGAGATGGTTTACGATTTCGTTCTCTTGACGGTCATAACGGGGCTGGTCAAACAGCTCAAACCGAATGCGGTCGCCCTGTACATGTGCGGCGCTGATATCGTCGCATAATTGCCTGGCAAAAAAGGTCTTGCCGGCGCCGGGAAAGCCATACAGCAAAATGAGGGTGGGTTTGTTCAAGAAAAGTTTAGCAGAACTCACTTCTGGACCCCTTTTGTAGTCGAAAAGGCTGTCCTGGTAGTGCAAAACGCCTGTTCTTGCGACGCGACGTATCCGTTGATACGTCGTGAAGCAAAACAGGCGTTTTGTGCACCAGGCAGACTTTGTAGTCGAAAGAGGGTCTGGAAGTGAGTTCTATCCATCAGTTACTAAATTATAACAATTATCCTCTATATACAAACAGCTTCACAGATTACGGCGATAACCATAACAGATTAGACGGATATGATAAGCAATGCAGACAGGTGTGGATCTAGAGTGCGAGGACATTGAATTACGCTATTTTAATGGTATAGTACTGTAACTTATCTCGTAAGGGATAAGTACTTTACTAGTGTCAGGTTGTATGATGCGAGATACCAGCTCTCTTGTTCGAGGGTTGATACCTCGCATCTATACCCAACTCCCGAGTGCCTGGAGGCACAAAATGTAACTATATCCCGGAGCCTTCCTCATCGACGAGGGTGCCTCGGTTGGTAGTTATGGTCAGATGTTCACTGTCCGACATCCGTCGGCCGACTTTGGCAGCCTGTCGGCTGTTGCAGTCGGACGGGCGGCAGAGGTCCACGGTGTCCTCTCCGCACATGTGCGGCCAGATGGGCGCTCTGTGGTCGTCGTCGTGTCCGACATGATCATGCGCAGAACCCGCGTGTCCAGCTTCGTGTGCAACCTCATCCAAGAGCTGCAGGCGCTTCCGACATCCGAGGCCGTCGTTGCTCAACCCAGGCCAAGTCCCATCCCTAGGGCTAACACCCTGTAGCCCCAGCATCCGAGTATCAGGAGACAGCATGCAATTGGACGTTGAAGACTTCAGCGTCACCGGCAGCGGACGGTGGTCCATAGATGTCACGACCTTCACAGTCCGACATGGAGGGGTTGATTTTGCCCAGCTATCACCCGTGCTACTGGGACGAGTAATTGCCCGCATCAGTTACGTCATCTCTGCGCATGTGGTGGCCGATGGAAGGTCTCTGAGCGTGGTGGTAGCCGGTCCCTTCTATGAGTCCAATGCCCGGGGCTTCGTGCACTGGCTCGTCGAGGAGCTGAAGACAGTTCCTGCCGACGGCGACGTCGCCGAATCCTGTCCCCACCCCCAGAGCACCTGACACCCCTTTCATCGTAGTGGGCTGGCCCACAACCCTACCCGGGCCACCCACTACGATGATATTTTTTAAAAGCACACATGATCTACAGAGAAAATATTGCTTTATTTTTAATTTTATAGTATAATATATCAATTCTCATAGAGTATGAGAGCACATTCAGTTGTTCAGGCATATATATGCAGGATACGAGCCTTTCACACAAGGAAAGGTTGCTACCCTGCATCTATATCCCTACGACATGCCAGGAGGCATACATATGCTCGTGAAAATCGAACTGAGGCCGGAAGACTTCTACTGCAACGACGTCATGGGTGGTACCACCCACTACATCTCCCACCGAGCGCTCGACCTGTCGCAGGTGCCCGCCCAGGTGCTGGAGTCGCTGGTGGAGCGTGTCGACGGTGTCGAGTCTGCTCGGGTCGAGAACAATGGATCCGTCGAGGGCAAGGTATCTATCGCGATCGTCATCTTGCAGCGCGTGATGGCCCGCACCACCTGCCGCAGGTTCGTGACGGAGCTTCTCAAGGAGCTCGACACGCTGGTCACGACCGGCACCGCCAACCTGATCGTCGCCGACGCGCGCGTCTAGGACCCCTGAACACAAACATCGTAGTGGGCCGCCCACAACCCCAACCCAGGGCGGCCCACTACGATGAATTTTTTTAAGCATTCATAGGTACGTATTTAGTACGTAGGTATGAGTTCTTAAGCCACTTACGGTTCGTATCGGACACCCTTCTCTGTCAGGACTTCTTCTAGAAGTGTAGGGCGATTGGTCATGATGCCATCGACACCTTGGTCGATCAGCTGCTCCATTTGGGCTCGATCTTCGATAGTCCAGACATGTACGGCCAAGTTATTGTTGTGCGCCTTGGTTATGAACGGCTGCGACACAATATTGAGGCCCTGGTAGGAGGTGGGTACTTGCAGCGCGTGGTAGCCAGGCAGCGGTATGCCGGGCAGAATACTCTGGGTAGCGGCCCAGAAAACGCCGGTGGTGACAATGCCGGGAGCGGCGCTGACTGCTGTCTGATTTAGTTTGAACAGTGCCATAGAAGCGTCGTTGAATGACACGACAATAGTGTCTGTGTTGCGACCAAACTCATTCATGAGGGCCGCTACTTTATTTTCGTACGGTGTAGTGTCTGGCGTGGTGGCTTTTATTTCGATATTGATCAGCTTGTCCGGGAAAGTTTGCAGGACTTCACGCAAGGTAGGAACACGGAAGTCGTTGGCTTGGTAGGCGCTTAGCTCTGGTGGAATGGGTGTGCCCGTAGCATATCCACGGTAGGTATAGTTGCCAGCCGGTTGGTCATGGCAGGTGCCACAGTTGGTGGCAAACCAGTAGGCGGCGTCTAGTGCCTTTAGCTGCGCCAGCGTTTGCTGGTCTACGCGTCCGGTGCCGTTAGTGGTGCGGTCTACTGTGGCATCGTGCAGGGCAACGATCTCGCCGTCGGCGGTAGCATGTACATCCAGTTCCAGAACATCTGCGCCCTTGTCTACGGCAGTTTTAAAAGCAAACAGTGTATCAGACGGTGCCTCAAACTCCCCACCCTGGTGAGCAATATTAAGAACTCGCCTGCCCGTCCACGGATTTGGCGCAGCTGCGGCCGAAGCTGGTACCACCAGCGCTATAAGTAACGTGGCGACTATAAAAGAAAGCTGTTTACCATAGTCACGAAAGTTTTGTGTAATGTGCATGCTCGTACCCCTTTTGCTTAATCATGTTCATAGTAAGACAAAGCCTGGGTTTAGTGTGTGAACTATCTCACACCCATATTGCGTAAACCGCTGCCTGCCAGAACTCGCACAAATGCCTCGCGGGTAGCTACCGCCTGTACATCCAAGCCTGGTCCGCGGCAGTTACCTTCGACAGCCTTTACGTGTTCTGGATTATTGATATCTCCGGCGGCAAACCAGTCGAATGCTCCATACCACTGCGGTATAGGCGGTCCATCGCCCCCGGCACGAGCACTTAGGGCTTTGGCTAGGGCTACGGTTTTGTCATGTATATATGACCCCTCGGAGATGCAGGATGGGTTGAGGGCAACGTACCCGGCGGACGTCATAAATTCAACATCTGGCAGTGTGTATACGAAGGAAGGATAGGTTTCGACTTGCAGCTCGCCATCAGCCGTGGTTGAAGTCAGGACATGCATGCGGATTTCGTGAGCCCTGTCTGGTGCGTTGGCGTACTTCATGGTTTCGGCACCCGCATCGTCCGATGGCTCCAGTCCTTCTATGGGTGTATGAATAGGAAAATACGGCTGGATAAGTCCACTGGTTGCCAACCTGCCCATCTGCACGGCTTGGCGCAAGGCACTTAGGCTAGGAAATACCTCTACGCCTTTGCTTCGCGACCCGTCCACCGGTTTATATATAACCTTTGTATCGCCGTGCACCTCACCCAGCTTTTCAAGTTCCAGGACATTCCAGGTATCGATGGCTACGCCCTCGCTGCGCAGCACTTCATCCATAAAATCCTTGCGGTTTCCAAAGCCCTGAATGCTTTTATGGTTCCACAACCGCTCTGGCGGCAGACCAATACCGTAGGCCGTGCGCAGCAGGCTGCCATCTGGTTGCTTTACCAAGTCCTGAAAGTTTGCGACCCAATGGTCGATCACCACCGGATAATCTTCTATACGGCCCGGCTGAAAGTGTGCGTCTTGCACTTCGCCAAACTCATCATACTGGGGATTCTGAGCAATCAGCACCCGCTCCGGCAATTTGTCGCCTGGTGTGGGTTTGTCTAGCGCCATCCCAATGTCGAACCGAAAGCCCTGGGCGGCAAAACCAGCCTGTAACTGGTCTGGTCGTCTAAACATATCTTCGGCCCACGGGTGCTCGCCATGGTGGCCATATAACATGAGTACTGCTGGTGCTTCGGGTGATGTAATGTTTTGCATGAAAATCCATCATACAAAAAAGCTTATGCTTTACAAAGCGAAATTTTACCCCAGGCAGTGTACTAACCGACTGGTCTGTTATTGAGTGTTAATATACAATGTATACAAGTTACGTAACTATATTTTATGCGTTCAAAAGATATAAAATCTCAAGCAATAGCACTAAGACGAGAGGGCTTTTTGTTTGCAGAGATAGCTAGAGAGTTGGAGATTGCCAAATCAACTGCATATTCATGGACTCATGGTTTGCATTTGAGCCAAGGCGAAAAGAATAGAAGCGAGGCGCGGCTCAGAGTCGCCCAACAAGCGAAGGTTACCCATCTCGCTGCTTTAAATAAACAAAGACATAAAGAGCGAGACGATCTTCTAGGCGAGAGTGCACGCAAGATTGTAGAGCACGCACCCTTATCCCTAGATCATAAGAAATTACTCTGCTCTGTCCTGTTCTGGTGCGAAGGAGGAAAGGATGTAAGAGGGGGTATACAGTTTATTAACTCTGACCCAGCCATGATCCAGAAGTTCCTATCACTACTTAGAGAGGGATTCCCCATTCAGGAGAACAAGTTCAGAGCCCTGATACATTTGCATGAATATCATAACCAGGAGAAACAGCTGCGGTTCTGGTCCAAAGTAACAGAAATTCCCATATCCCAGTTCCATAAACCTTACTTAAAACCAAACACTGGCAAGAACACACGCATTGGATATCCGGGGTGCGTCAGCATAAGGTATCTAGACAGCGCTCTCGGCAAATTGCTTAAAATGATTTATAGTGAATTTGGTAAGAGCACGTAGGGGTGTTCGTTAATGGTAAGCGGCGACTCTCCAAAAGTCGTGCTGCCGGTTCGAGTCCGGCCACCCCTGCCAAGATAAGGCCCGGTCGAAAGACCGGGTTTTGTCTTGGCTTTGCTGCAAGTCTTGGTTCTACGACTAGGATTTTGCTTTGCAAAATACTAAAGTCGTAGGTTCTCTCACAGGAGCTTGCTCCAAGAAAGCTCTGCAGCTGTGGCTTTTTGGCAGTTTAGAGTAAGATCATTGCAGCGCCGGCTATCGCAAGCATGATACTGCCAAGTTTAACCCAAAGCTGTTCTTTCTCTTTCAGTACAAGGTGCTCTCCCGCGAGAATGAGCACCAAGAATACCTCACTAATGATAATGACACTCGTTGCGTCATGCAGAGAGAGCGCCTGATTGAGTGCCAAGCTAGCTGCTGCCCCTACGGCGCATATCCCAAAAACTACCTTCCAGTCTGCCTTAAACATACTTCCTATGCGCGATCTTGCCCTGGGCATGAGAATAAAATTCAATAGCAGAGCGGGCAAAAAGGTAGCAAAGAAGGTTAGGCTTGGTGCGTTGAAATAGTCCAGTAGATACTTGGACGCGATGATAAGCAGGGCGTTAAACAATGTAGCCAGCAATACGAGAGAAACGCCCGTATTGTCTTTCGGCCGCTTAAACCGATGCATAATGATGATGCCCGCGGCCATAGTCAGGATTACGCCTCCGAGTTTTGTCCACTCAAAAGCATTACCAAGAAGTAGGATACTGAGCGCGAATATCCAGACGTATTTTAATTTGAACAGAGTGCCGATTATTGATGCTTCGATATGGTTGGCGGCTTTGAATAACAGAAGATTATTGCCAACTATGAGCAAGCCTACCAGCAGTGCGCCCAGCCAAGGGCCAATCGAGGTCGGCAGAACGGGCGATGCGAGCATGAGGGGAAAGCTGACAATAGCTCCGACAAGACTATAGAAAAAGGAGAATGCCCATGCGTCCTTTTGCTTGCGTAGAAAGTGGCGCCGGAGCAAACCATCGCCCGTATACAACAAGCCAGCAAGTGCTGAAAAGATAAACCACATAGTGGAAGTATATCTTAAAGCGAATCGTAAATCAGTTTCACCTCCCCACTGTCATCGCTCGGCTGCCTGGGTAACTGGCGGCTCCATTTGTTCAAGTATGGCAAAAACTTCCTCCTGATGAGAGCCTTCAGGGGCATCTGGAGGTTGCAAGTTTGGGTAAGTATGCTGGTATGTCAGCTATTACTGATTTTGCGGTGGTGCAGCGGTAGCGGACTGGCGGAGGTACAGGCTCGAGTAAATGCCAATAGCGGTCAGTACTGCCACGGCGACCACTATCCATGCCGCGACAAACACGGAATAAGTGTTGGCCAAATGAGAAAACATGAATGTTACACCGATAAAAATCAGACTCGCAATGGTGCTCACGGCCGACTCAGCCCCCGAACGATGCGATGATGGCAGCCCATCCTGGATCCGTCCACTCAGCACAACTCGTAGAGACGTAGCCATGGCGACCAATAGGAACTCGCTAAAAGCAACGATCCAAATATTTTCTATGAGTAACCCAACAGCGGCAATAATCGATGCGGCGGCTATGATGGCGCTGCGTCGATAATTCTTTGCTGTCCATGCCGCTATAGGCTCAGCTAGCCCGATCCCTACCATCAATAATGCGTTTAATGGCCCATACCATGCCAAGGCTAACCCTAGTGCCAACGGCCAGAACTGGTCCAGCTCGCTCATAAATGAAAATTCAATGCCAGCCAGCACACTTGTAATAACGAGCCAGCGCATTTCCTTGTGGCTTCCAAGATAGCGAAACAAATCAGCAATGTGCTTTAGAAGGCGCGATGTCTCTACCTCCTTGTGCAATTGGGGTTCCTTGAAGCGCAGCAAAAATGGAATTGCCAGCACGCAGCTAACGGCGGTCATATAAAAAGGCACAGCAAAGCTCGTGGCTGCGGCAATGAGCCCCCCGCATAGCGAGCTCACGATATTCCCAATGGCACTAATACCCTTCAAGCGTCCAAGCTGCTTCTCATATGTCGGACGTTCGTTATATTCAAGCAACAGATCATACATCATAGCTTCTTTCATGCCTGAACTGAGCGCAAAATAAGCGCTGACAAACACGGCGCTGAGCAAGAAGTCCAGAAAGACTTGTGCGCGTGAGAGTAAAAGTGTCCCGATTAGCAATGAGCCGATGCTTGCCAGTGCCACACCCTTGCGGCTCCATCTGTCAGCTAGCAACCCGGAGGGTATCTCCAACAGGAGTGTGATACAGTTCGAAAATATCAAAAACAAACCGATCTTATGTAGGTCGAGTCCCCTGCTACTCATAAGGGGATACAAGATGGGCCAATAAAACATAAAACCCATACAAAACTCCGCCATAAATAGCGGCCGGAGACGGCGTGCATAATTCATCTTAGATCTAGCGTACGTTAGCCGCCATGACATAGCAATGCACGCAGAGTAATTTGCCTTGCTAAAGTATGCTGTCATCCTCTAGGAGAGTTCGATCACCGAACTGGAGCCCCTGCCAAAGAAAAAGGCCCAGTCAAAAGCTGGGGTTTTTATATTGCGGACGGAAATAAGAATTAGTTCATAGGCACTGTATCAAAAAAGTGTCTATTTTACTTTTGAAGTAAACTCTTTTGGACTAAGCGTAGGATATCGTCGTGAACAACTCCATTTGTAGCTACTATGCCTTTGATCTCACGATCGTACTTTTGGTCCTCGCCAAGCAGGTTGGTCACTTTGCCTCCAGCTTCTTTGACAAAAAGTGCACTTGCTACACCGTCATAGGGGTTGGAGCCCGAGTAAACATGGCCGCCCATATGTCCTGCGGCAGTTAGCATGCCCTCATAAACAACACACCCCAGAAACATCATTCTATGAGCTGTGCGCTCAATAGCGGCATGAAGCCCAGCTGAGTCTACAGTCTTGGACCTTTTGCCCGTGCACCCAATGACGGACTCCTCGACCGTAAGGCTGTTCACCCTAAGACGCTCGCCATTCATATAAGCGCCCTGACCTTTCTCGGCAGTAAAGAGGCGTTTCATATGAGGATCGTACACTACCCCAAGCAAAGGGATACCTTTGTGAACTAAGACGAGGCTAAACACATTTGTAGCTAGCCCAAACACGTAAGAAGTTGTTCCATCGATTGGATCGCAGACCCATACAAACTCACTGTCATTAGCTACGCTGCTTTCTTCCTCGCCAAGTACCCTATGCTCAGGAAAAGTACTAGCCACTTTGTCTACTACCATTTTGTTGATGGCAGTGTCGGCAATGGTTAAATGAGTCTTGTCGGCTTTTCTCTCGTAGCTCACGCCAAATTGAAAATGTGCGAGCATAATATCACCAGCTTGATGAGCCAGGGACGTGGCAAAATCTAGATACTCCTTGTTCATTTTCTTATTTTATCCTCACTTACGCATTACATCAATAGATTTTCCTGAGCATGGATGGGTCAATCGAGGAACACAAACCCTACCGTCTCGCACTAGAAATATTATTCTCAGGCGGCCGTACAAACAACAGCACATCATGAATTTTTGTTATCTAATTCGTTTTTTGGCACTCTGGAGAAGCAGATATTTATACTTACTTATTCTTACATTTCAGGTATGTATACTAGCGGACTGATCGTTCAATAAGTAAATGACTTTTGGAGTTAGTTATGAGTTTTCTAGAAGGAGAGAGCCCGGTTCTTGACGCTGTTGGTGTGGGTGCTCTTAATCTAGATAGAATCACTGCAGTGGGGGAAGACTACGGGATTGATAGCGACAATACATTCGTGGCTGAGCACACAGACAGGCATGTAGGTGGTTCGGCCACCAACACCCTTGTTGCCATGGCTCGGCACGCGTCTGTGGGTATGAACTGCGTTACGGGGGAGAACCCCAACGGTCTCTGTGTGCTTGAAGAGCTGGAACGTAGGGGTGTTTATACTGATGGTTTAGTGCGCGTTATTCCTGGGGCCGATACTCCCCTTACTGAAGTAATTGTGTACAAAGGGGGTGGCCGGTTTATTCTGAACTCAATCACTCCCAACAGTGCAACTAACCAGTATGGTGAACAGGATGCGGCTAGAGTTACTGAGCTAACCGCACAGCGGCCGGACACCCTAGTGCACGCTGCAACTTTCCTAAGGGACAAGCAGACTCAAATATTACAAAATACACTGAAAAAAGTAAGCGATAATGGTGCTCCTGTAAGTTTTTCGCCCGGGGCACTTTATACTTTTGGTCTCGATACGGACGGTCGTCAAGTATCATTGCTGGAACGAAATCAAGACCTCTTTGAGCCAGTTACTTATTTATTCGTGAATAAAGATGAAGTGAGTGGGCTGATGGAAATGGACTACGAAGCAGCGGCTTTAGCCTACTTGCGCCGCTTTCAAAGGTGCAAGTCGGCAGTAATTACCCTTGGAGCGGGTGAGACGATTGGTCGGGATGAGAACTTGTACATGAGCGTAGCGTATGTGCGTGACGAGGACGACCTGACTGTTCACGCCGTAGCGGCCCCATGGTGGGAGCCGCCAGGAGCACAGAGGGAGGACGCGCTGCCAATAGTAGATACAACTGGTGCTGGTGACTCGGTGGTTGCCGGCACGCTCCTGGATATTATTGCCAAGAAGCCTTGGCACGAGGTAGGTAATACGGCAACCATCATGGCACGTTTGTGCATAAGTGAATATGGCCCTACGGTGGCAGTACCCTCCCCTGAAGAGCTAGAGGCTCACTACGCCACCACCAAACTTCCCATGGTACGTACTCTACGGTTGTGAGAAATCCTCGCGAGTTGCAGAAGGATTGGCAGTAGAATAGGCCTATGTCTCCAGTTGGCAGCTTATTTATTCTGATCGCTTTCATGCCGCTTGCTATGTGGCTTGCATCACCAGTGCCTTTAGCTAGCAAGATTCTGCTTCCGCTTGCTCTTGTAAGCGGGATCGTAGCTACGATCACTACGCTCCAGGGTAACGTGATTGTTGGTACGCTTGCCGGGGGCGTAGCTACCTTTGCGGGGACAGCAGAGAGTCATTTTAGACACAAACGCGATCGGGCCGAGAAACAGAAGCAGTCTGCTTCAAAGACAAAAAAGCGTCAGTAACAGAATTTAGTTTGAGCCGATTTCTTCGGACAAGGGGTCACCCAGGCTATACTGAGTAGCACCGACAAGGAACAACATGCTACTATCTGCCACTATTACGGAAAAATCTTTTGGAAACAAATTCCTGCACACAGGAGTTGCTATTGAAATCCAAGACAAAGAAAAAATTGGGCTGATCGGGCGCAATGGCACCGGCAAGTCTACCTTGTTCAATATTCTTTCTGGCGAAGACAAGGACTTCCAGGGCGAGGTGCAAGTGCGTAAAGGTTCTATTATTGTTAGCAGCCGCCAGGAACACCACGGCCTCGAAGACAAAACGGTCTTGGAATATATTCAGGGTGACCTGCCTGAATATCGGCAGCTGGTGCATATTATCGATACCTATCCTGCCACGATGGGCAGTGTTCCGCGCAAGATACAGGAATTCACTAACGCACTGGATCGTTTTTCTGAGCTTGGGTACTACCAGCTAGAGAATGAAATCGAACAAGCTTTTGAGGCGTATCAGATAGATCCAGCATACATGCACCAGCCGCTGGGATCACTGAGTGGTGGCCAAAAGCGCATGATAGAACTCATCAAGGTACAGCGTAGTCGGGGTCACCTGGCACTTATCGATGAGCCAACCAACCACATGGACTACATTGCCAAAGAGTCATTTATCAAATGGCTCAGAGCCACCAATGAAGCGGTGGTAGTGATTACCCATGACCGCGATGTGTTAGGCAGCGTGGACCGTATTATAGAAATCCGTGACGGCATAAGTTATACCTTTAACGGCAACTACGATAAATATCTAAAGACCAACAAAAACCAAATGTCGGCGCAGGTGAATACCTATGACCTGACCCAAAAGCGCATAGAGAACCTGAAGGAAGATGTCATACGCTTTCGCCGGATGAAAGAAAAATCACGCACACCCGGCACTATCCGTCGCTTTAAATCGCAAGAACAGAAAGCCAAGGACGAACTAGAGAAGCTGTCCGCACTAGATAAACCGTCATTCTGGATCGATCAAGAATCGGCCGGAAGCATGCATCATAAACTTGCTGACACCTATGATAAATACAAGGCCACAAACATTCGTGTGCGCACCCGTGCAAAAGCAACCGACCAAGGCGAAAAACTCTTGGTTCAAGCCACTGACCTGAGCCTGGGCTATGACAGTCAGCCGTTATTCAGCGGGATCAGCTTTTCGCTGCATGAAGGCGAACGGCTGCGGCTGCACGGACGCAATGGTGCCGGCAAGACTACGCTGGTCCAGGCTATTATGGCGCAAGTCCAAGGAACGCCTTTGTTATCGCAGTGCTTTGCTGGCAAAATACACCTGGCAAAAGAGCTGAGAATTGGACTATACGAACAAGAGATAAGCCAGAAATATCTATCCCTGACACTATCAGGCGCGGTCGAGCAAATACTGCGAGACAAAGACTTGCCTATTAATCCACAGCATATCAAGCAATTGCTGGGAGACTACTTGTTCAACCCCGCCGCCGATGGTGATATGCCAGTTATGAAACTCAGTGGTGGCCAAAAGGCGCGCCTGCAGCTCATTGCAATGCTGGCCAGTGACCCTCAGATACTTATTATCGACGAACCAACCAACCACCTTGACCTACCAAGCATCGAGGAGCTCGAAAACGCTCTCATGCAGTATCACGGGGCGATTATTTATATCTCTCACGATAGTTTCTTTGTCTCTAAACTAGGCGGCGAGGTTGTACAAGTCGGCCAATAAATTTCGAATCTTGTGCCCACATGAGGGTATGTGACAATAGGCTTTTACGATACGGGAAAAGGAGAGGTATAAGATGTCCAGACAACACAATGGTATAACTCGACATGTGCATTTGAGCAGTAGCTTGCACTTTGATAGCCTGGGGGATTTTGTACAGGCGGGCGAGGGCGCACCGAAGCTTGCAGGACAAACCGCTCGCGGACTTGATAATGGCTATGGCCTGCAGGGCAATCCAACCTGCCATGCCTTGCAAGATGCCGTGTCGCAATTAGAAAATGGCAGCCGTAGCCTCCTGTATTCTAGCGGCATGACGGCTTTGACGGCACTTGGTGGTTTGCTGCGATCGGGTGATCACTGGTTGCTCCCAGCTGGCGTGTACGGGCCGATGCAACGATATGCCCGATACCTCAAAGAGCGCTACGATATTTCGTATGACATGTACGATCCGCTCGATCCCCAGTCATTGCAGCGTCTCATTACGCCACATAGCAAGCTTATTCATATAGAATCACCGTGTTCTGTAACGTTCGAGACAACACCTATTGCGGGTGTGGTGGCAATTGCCCGCGGGCATAGCTTGTTAGTTTCTGCTGACAATACCTGGGCGTCTGGTGTGCTCTGCAAACCGCTCGATACGGGTGTTGATATCAGCATACTAAGCCTGACCAAATATGCCGCGGGGTACTCTGATGTGTTTATGGGGTCGGTGACGACCCGAGACGAACAGCTGTACAAGCAGCTTGCTTATGACCATCGGGTGCACGGCTATACCGTGTCGCCATTTTCTGCAATGCTTGTCCAGCGTGGGCTGGAAACCCTTCCGACGCGTATTATTGCTCATGCCCGTAGTGCCGCTAGGCTGTTACGCATTGTACGAAAATCACCGGCAGTTGCGCGAATCTTTTGCGGTGGGCCATCGGCTACTACCGAGCTAAAAGGATCCAACGGGCTGTTTGCTGTTGAGCTATACCGCGTCTACAGCAATGAAGAGCTGCAGGATATTTTGAGCGGTCTTCGGGTTTTTTCTATTGGTGAATCCTGGGGTGGCACCAAAAGCTTGGTGTTGCCTTTCCAGCCCCAAGACCTAGCTGATCACGCTAGCTCGCCCCAAGGAACCGTACTACGCTTCCACGCCGGACTAGAAGACGTGGCAGCTCAGGCAGCGGACATAAAGAACATTTTGCACAAGCTTGACTAGACTTTGTCGCTGTCGGTTGCGGCTAGATATTAGTCAAAACAGCGGGTGTTTTTGTGTGGTGCCAAAATATACTTGGGAGAGTTCTAGCGGCATTTTTTCGGTCTGAGCCCGTAGGGTTCCATTTTGTCCGGCCACCTCGCGCCACTGGGGACCTTCGACCGGAATTCTGTAGCTGTGAACAATGCTCATTTCGGTATCTGGTGTCATGTAGGGTAGTTCGACTTCGGTGCCTACCAAATCGTCTAGTTTATTGAGGCGCCTGCCAGAAGCTTCTATGGCCAGGAGCTTGAACAGGGGGCCAGTTGTGACCTAGCGGGTGCCAAGATAGCCCTTGTAATCCCACGCACCAAGTTCTTGGTACTGCAGCACTGTTGCAGAGTAGCCACCACTTGCTAGCAGGCGCAGCGTGAGATCTTCTCCTAGTTATAACAGCAGGAGTCCTGACCGTGCTTCACGCAGGATTACTTTATGATTTTAGCGTGGATGTGGTCCCTGCCTTGCGCAAACTAAAACCAAAAGCACACATAGAAATGTTTCAGGCTATTGATTGCACTATTGTGAATCCTGTCTTTATGCTGAGTTTTCTTGGGCCGGTTATCTTACTGCCCACGGGCGTATTTTTGACGCGCGGCGAGCCGGGTTTTGGGCTGCTACTAGCAGCCACTATTGTGCAAATTGTTGGCAGCAACGCAGTAACAGTAGCTGGCCATTTGCCGCTGAATGCAGAACTCATGAAGGTTGATACTGCCCAGCTGTCCGAGGCTAAAGCGGAAAAGATTCGTACGAAATTTCAGGGTCCCAGTTCTAGGTGGGTGTGGCTGCATACGGTCCGGACACTTTCGTCTACCGCTGCTTTGGCTTTGGTCCTTGCGGCGCTGGCTGCCTAGTGCCTGCTGAGCGACGGGCCTTCATGGCTCTTAGTTTTTTGAGCCCGCCATACGTCATAGCACCCAGACCTACATAAGCTACCCATTCACCAAGGTATGTGTAGGGGGTTTTCTTTGCGTTTGTACGGGTGGTTACGGTACTGGTCCCTGGTTTGATCCTGGTCTGTGTCCTGCCGTTATGGTCTAGGCCAAAGGCATAGCCGTTGCTGGATGACTGCACAAAGGGACGTGCGTTGGCCGTGGCCATAAACTTTGCTAGTCCGGCATGCTCGATATCGAAGATCGGGCTGTCGAATATGCCAAGCGAGGCAGAATTGGTTAGGAGGGTCGCACCGTTCTTTGTCATATGACGATAATCTTCGGGCGCTATGATACTAGCGCACACGCCACTGCCCACAACGATTCCATTACCTAGACTGACCGGTGCGGCCTTGACCGTGCCGGGTTGTAGTTCGCGTTGGACTTTAAAGTTGGCAAGCATGGTGCGGGAATGTGTAGCTTTTAGGATGTATTCTGCTGCGTAAGGTATGTATTCGCCGGCAGGAATCAGCCGGGCTTTTTGGCGGCTGGCAAAAACGCCCTTTTTGTGAGATCCAAAAACTAGCTCGTTTTGAGCACCGCCTGAAGTCTGGTTATGCCACGAGCCTATATAGAGGGCATCTGTGGCAGTATTGTTCTTGAACAAGCTGTCGATGATCCGGGGAGATGCGTAATCCAGGCCATATTCTGGATACAAAACTATTTGGCTGTCTGTCGATGCCTCGGCAGGCCAGTCCTCGAGCTTGTTGCTTATGATCTGCACTTTGGTGCTTGGTCCAGTTGGCTGTCGGTATGCCAGCCAACTTATTGCTATCAGAATGCTGGCGCCCAGTATGAGTGGTATAGCAAACCGTCGTAGCTTTTTACCAGCCAATGTGGTTGCAATCACTACAAAAGCTGCCGATAGGCCGTAAAAACCGACAAAACGGGCCAGTAGCCCAAATGGCGTATAGGCCAGAAAGGGAGTGAACGAGCCAAATGGCAAGACGGTGTCCAGGCTACCACCTCGTCCCATCCAGACTATGGCTACCAGTATAGAGATCGTATATTCGACCGCTGCCCACACGACAAAAAGTCTTACCAAAAACCAGTACGAAATGCGTTTCTTGCTGGCATACTCTGCCATAAAATAGCGGATGGTCAGCCAAAAACCAGCCACACTGAGGGCGACTATGGTAATGAACCCGAGCATCGCAAACAAGTATCCAACAAAGAACGATCCGGTCAGGGTGGTGATACGCAGTCTCATCATCCATGACCACAAAGTGATCAAGATAATACCAAGGGCTACGACAATATACGCGTGTCTGTTCCAGCCGGTTTGGTGCTTATTGGGCGCGTCCATGACCGTCCTTGCTTGTGGCTGTTAGCATGGCTATCTAGCCATTGAAGTAGTCGCAGCCGGAATAGTATTTGCCAAAGTCTCGGTCGTAGTGGATGCAGCTGAGATCAAGTGCTCTCCATGTTTGAGGGCCCACTACGCCGTCGGCTGCTATGCCTGAGAGTTTTTGGTATTTTCTAACGGTAGCTTCTGTTTGGGGTCCGTATTGACCGTCAACCCTGAGTACGGGCCAAGAGGGATCATTAAAATTCTTGAAGGCTGTCATCAGCTTTTGGACGGTCTCTACGCATGGCCCCGTGGAGCCGCGTCGTAGGGTAATGTTACGGTCTCGGCAGGTGTTTACTGTCTTCTGGCCAGCTGCACTGGTGCTATAGAGTCTGTATGAACCGACTAACGAAAAAGCTAGTACAAAAACGACCAGCACCACTATTTTTTTATTGCTAAATAGCCGAGAAAACTTTCCTGGGAGGTTTTTGTTTGACTTCGTGCTCTTGGGTTTCTTGACGTTTTTCACCCTTATTACCCCTGTTTTTTATTTACGATATCTGGAGTATATCATACAACACATAAGCGTAATGAGAAATTACTACTCCTTGCTATTATTCTGGTGTGACTAACCACTACCAAAAACTTATCGAGTCTGGCGAATGGGGCGATGGCATAGCCTGGGAGCTATATGAAACTTCCGAGCTGCCACCTGAAGAACTCTGTACGGCAGCTCTGTGTGCGGCTATCATCGGCAATAGAGTAGTACTGGCGTGTAGCGAGCGTGGCTGGGGAGTGCTGGGTGGTCACCGGGAAGACGACGAGACGCTGGCCGAAACGCTCAAGAGAGAAGCGCGTGAAGAGGGCGGCTTTGTTATCGATAGCCATTGTCTCTTTGCTGTCTGCAAGGTTACCGCGCGGCAACCAATAGCACACCAACAACCCGACAGAACCTACCCGTTCCCTACTAGTTACATGGTCTACTATTGGGCCACGACCAAAGCAGGACTTCAGGTACCAACTGGCCAGGAAATCCTAGAGTCTGGCAGCTTTGATCTCGATGCACTTCCCCCACTCAACCCCTTAGACCAGGCCGTGATAGAAGCGGGCTGGGAAGCCTACCAAATAACAACCAGAGACTCCCATGAAGATTGACCTGTCCAAACTACAATTTGACTTCCACCACAAGCCGCTGCTTATTGGCGGCAAAGCCATGGAATACTACGGTATTCGCAAGGCAGGTAAAGACATAGACTTTGTTGTTGCGGCAGAAGACCACAAACGCCTGGCCATACAATATCCGGAGCATATCAAAGAGCTGTACGGCGACGTGGGGATAATCGAATATGAATTTGAGACATGGAACACTATCTGCACCTTTGACTATGAATATCTCAAGGCGGGTGCCGCCGAAGAGGGTGATTACCTAGTTGTATCGATTGAAAAACTGCTCTTTTTGAAAGCTATCGCCATGAAGGCTGATGAGAAATACAGACGAGACGTCGAACTCATAGCTGACTATATTCTGGATACTGCCTACGGTAATCGCTCGGCTGAGGTAGGTCGATAACCTGCACGTAGAAATTCAGATATATAAGTAATTTTTAATAAATAAATACCGTGAATTATCTAACAGTTTGACCCTCGGTACCTTGAGTATACTAGTCAGACAAAATAGCATTAGCACGAAAGGTACATAGTGAAAATAAGCACGCATTTGATACTTAAAAAAGGTAGTTTGTCCTTGAGCGCATTACTCTTTATTGCGACATTCGGGGTAGGTTCATTTGTCTTGAATCCTCATGCGGATGCCCAGGCCAGTCTACAAACTACGATCGACACCATTTTGGCAGACCCGACTGTCGATGGTGCTCAGACTGGTGTGTTGGTGCGCAAGGCGAGCGATGGCACAGAACTGTATAGCCGCAATAAAAATAGTTTGCTCATTCCGGCATCTAATACCAAGCTGTATTCCTCTACTGCCGCCCTGGAAGTGCTGGGCGAGGGCTTTCGTTTCCAGACAACTATTGGCACAAATGGCACGCTGAACAATACGGGCGATACGCTGCGAGGAGATTTATATCTGAAGGGCCGTGGTGACCCAACCCTCAAAGCCAAAGACTACAATGAACTTGCCAAGCAAATTGTTGCCAAGGGCATAACCACCATAAAGGGCCAGATTATTGCCGACGATACCTATTTTGACAATCAGCGTCTGGGCTATAACTGGGGATGGGACAGCAATCCGTACTACTACCAGCCAGAGATCTCTGCCCTGACGGTTGCCGCCAATGACAATCTGGACATTGGGGCCCTAATTGTAAAGATAGATCCGGCAAATAACGTGGGCAAGCCTGCTCGAGTGAACACAGACCCCAAGACCGACTACGTGACATTTGCAAACACGGCAGTCACTGGTCCTGCCGGTTCGGCCAACACCGTGTCGGTGGAACGACAGATGGGCACGAACATCATCATGGTCAAGGGCAGCATACCCGCAGATGCCACCACTGTGAACCAAGTGTCCACTGTAGGCGACCCTGCCAAATATGCTGCAACCTTACTTCGGGCAGCGTTGGTGCGACATGGCGTTACCATCACCAAAGAAGGAGTCGGCAGTGCGGCCCTGCCGTCTACAGCCACTGCTATTATCGAACACTCTTCACGGCCACTGTCTGAGATCCTTGTTCCCTTCATGAAGCTAAGCAACAACGGCATAGCCGAAATTCTAACCAAGTCTGTGGGCCAGAAGACCGCCAATCAGGGTAGCTGGGGCGCTGGCATAGCAGCCATGCTCAATATTGTTCAGACTTCCTATGGGGTTGATGCTAGCAAGGTGAAGTTTGTGGACGGGTCAGGCCTCAGCAATGTAAATCTCACCACTCCGCAGCAAACAACCAACTTGTTGCTAGCGGCCCAAAACCGCCCGATATTTACGCTGTGGTACAACGCCCTGCCTATCGCGGGTAATGCTGATCCGTTGGTTGGTGGCACCCTGGCCAGCCGCATGCGCGGAACGCCCGCCGAGGGTAATGTGCACGCCAAAACCGGAAGCCTGGATAATGTCAGCGCCCTATCCGGTTATGTAATCGCCGCCAATGGCGAGAAGCTGGTATTTTCTATCATGGAAACCAACTATGCTGGCGCATCTCCAAAAACAACCGTAGAAGACAAAATAGCTGTGGCGTTGGCAAGCTACACAGGTCAGTAAGGAGCGAGTCTACTGTTTTTCTTCCAGCAGCTCAAACGCCATGCCAAAGCCATCCTCCAGGAACATGTAATTGAAGAGCTTTCCTTCTGTGTAGGGTGTTGTTTCCTTGAATCCGCCGGCAATCAGGGCCTGAGCATCCTGGTGGATATCCTCGGACACAAAAGCCATATGCCGCGCTCGGTGAGCTGACTTGGGGTGAGTTTCGTCAGTGTACTGCCAGAGCTCTACGCCTCCGCCAGCCTCGTCTAGTAGCCAGGCTACTTCGGCCTCTGGGTCAGATTTTTTGAAGCGTTTCTCTAGGGCAAAACCCGTCTTGGACCAATGGCTAATTGCCTCGTCTATATTCTGTACCCTAAAAGCGACGTGTGATAATTTCATGATGTCATGATACCTCATTCCGATTGTTCACATTGCCAATGCGCTGTGAGAGAAATATCGTGGGAATCTATAGTACTTATGCTTTATCATATGGCTAACTAAAAAGGAGAGTAGTATGAAGCGCAAACTTATAGCATCTTGCACGGGTGTGTTGGTGGCGGTTCTGTTGGCCGTTCCGGCTCGCGTTGGTGCAACCCCAAATCCACCGCTCAACACCTATAAAGAGTTTCAATATGGGAACTGTCTGGTTGGATTTATGCATGGCAACTTTAACACGGCAGCCTATGCAAAGTTTAGCTTGGCATACCCTGCGGCATTCGGGTTCTGCTATGAACACACGCGAGTGACGGCATTCGGTATTAGGGGCGTTCAGACATTCTCTGCTACATGTATGATGAGTGGCTGCACAGCTGGTGCGGGTGGGTGGTACCAGGCGACCGTTCCAAATACTGTTTTGATCCGGACCGAGTTGACACTTTGCCGAGACACTGGTGGGTGTAAGACTTTCAATCTGTCGGGCATATAGTCCCTACTCATGTGTATAAAAGAGCGCGCGTTTTCTGGCAACAGAACGCGCGCTCTGTCTGTTTGGGCCTGATTCACAGCTTTAACAAAACCGCATATACTTACTTCTGTAATAATCATTAAAAGTTAGGGGTATCAATGAGGGGAAAACTACGTAGAATCTCGGCAGGTCTATGCGCTGCCGTGTTGCTTGCGGTGGCGAGTGCTGGCGTGTTGCCAGCGGTGGCACACGCGACACCAGAGCAGCCAACCAATTATGTGGCCAAGGTCAGCCTAACCCTGCCAGACCAGTCCAAGTTGGTGCAGCCCCAGGCGGATGTGCCTATATCGCTTAACTCACCAAGCACCGCAAACGAGGTGTCTGTACGCGTAGATCCAACAAAAACCTTCCAGACCATGGAGGGCGTGGGTGCTACCATGACAGAGTCCTCGGCTTATCTGTTTTCTACCAAGCTGACTGCAGCGCAACGGGGGTTGGTTTTCCCGGCGCTCTTTAGCAAGTCGGTGGGCGCGGGTATAGATATTGTCCGCGTGCCATGGGGCGTGACCGACTTCTCTCTGGGCGAATATACCTACAACGATAATCCACCGGGCGGTAGCGATGCTCCGCAAAATAATTTCTCGATCAGTCACGACTCGCAGTACATGATTCCACGTCTGCAAGACGCAAAGACGGTCAACCCTAACCTAAAGACAACTTTTACGCCCTGGACGGCACCGGCCTGGATGAAGAATCCGTTCTTCCCGAATCCTCTGACATTCGGGTTCTTAAAACCAGAGCTGTATAGTTCGTACGCAACGTACTTGGTCAAGGCAATCAACGGCTACACTGCCAACGGCATCTGGCCAACCAACTTCACGCCTCAGAACGAGCCACTAACTGGCACAACCAACTACTCCATGTTCTTCTCTACTCCTGACCAGACAAAGCTGATACGAGATGACCTGGGTGCGTTGGTTAACTCGTCTACCATGGCCAAGCCAAAACTTTTGGCACACGACGAAGACTGGGCAGACGTAGCATCACCAATGACCATACTATCTGATGCGAATGCTGCACAGTATGTTAGTGGCACTGCCTTCCATTGCTATAACGGTGAATCCACCAAGCAGCTGTTGGTGCAAAAGGCCCACCCAAGCAAGTCCATTCAGGTGACTGAGTGTACCGGCAGCAACACACCCGTAGAACAATGGGACGATGACTTTAGGTGGGGTATGCGCAACATGATCATCAACCCTGCCCGCAACTACTCCCGCTCTTCCCTTTACTGGAACTTGGCGCTGGACGAAAACGCGGGCCCAAAGACCAACACGACCTCTGGCTGCCAGAATTGTCGCGGTATCATGACCGTTACCAATGCCGGCACTGTCGCATTTAACAACGAATACTACGTCTTGTCCCACTACGGCAAGTTTGTAGACTCTGGCGCGACACGTGTTAGTTCTACCACTTGCGGTGAAGGTTCTATCGAAACAGTTGCCTTCAAGAATCCCAACGGCAAGCGCGCGTTGATTGCCCTTAACTCGGGCACACAGTCACGTGATCTTGTAGTCCGCGAAGGCAATGCAGCTTTTCACTACACTTTGCCTGCTGGCGCAGCGGCAACCTTTACGTGGGACATGCCCGTCAACAACAACGAAGACGTAGACACCAAGTACTTCGAGGCCGAGGACTACTCGTCCTCTAACCCTGCCAACCAGCAGATCGTGTCTATCACCGACGCTGGTAAGTCCGGCAAAGCAGTCTACTTGGCTAACAACGAAGAGCTTCGCTTTAACAATGTTTCTCTGACAGCAGTGCCTCTGAGCTTCCAGATCCGTTACCGTACTCTGAGCAGTGGCAATCTAGAATTTCGACAAGACAGCGCTACTGGTCCACTGCTGGGTACCGTACCCTTTAGCCCTAACGATTCCACGACCACCCCTGTCGTAACAGGAACAGTGACGCCTACGACAGGCAGCCACACGTTGTATATTGTGGCCAAGGGTGCCGGCGGTGGTGAGCTGATAGAACTAAACTGGTTCAAGTTTGCTCAAACACCGCGTGATCCTAACCCCGTCACTGGCAAGGCAACCTGGAAGGCGTACGGTGTGCATGCTGACAATGTCGAGGTACCGGCTCATATCTTGGACAGCAATAACAGCACCCGTTGGACCACTCGCAACCCAATGACTTATGGCCACTGGCTGACCGTAGATCTTGGCGAGCTGAAGTCTATGAATAACCTGGGTGCTTACTCGCAGCCTGGCGATCGCCCACACAAGTTACGCGTAGAAGTCTCAGACGATAACCTGAACTTTACCACCGTAGCTGACAACTATGTGGCGTCCGCCGACTTCTACGCCATTCAGTTCAACCAACGGATTGTAGGACGTTACATCCGCATGACAGAACTGAGCGAAGACAATCCCGGCTCATGGTGGTCCATGAACGAGATTAACGTCTACAACAAAGACTAAAGCGCCACCAAACAAATCAAGAAACGACCCTTGGTCCGGGGTCGTTTCTTTCGTGTTGAGCAATTCAAGCCTAAAGAGCTGGCCAGTCGGGACCGGGCTGCACGCCCAGTATTTTGGACAATTCCTCTTGTGATGCTGCCAAAGCACCGAGTGCGTGCGGCAGGGTTTGGTCACGGTAGCCTGGATTAATATCTACTGTATGTTTTATATCTCCCAGGGCTACCCATTGGAACCTGGCCACTTCACTCTTGTTGGGCTTTAGGGTTGGTTTGAGCGGGTCTGTGTATACCCCTATCAGTGCGAGCAGGTCGAGTTTTGAATCTTGAACTTCTTTGGAGTCTGGAGGGCCTTCATACTTATGTGGCAAAGCAAACGGCACCCCCAGATAGATATCTAGTTTGCTGCGGTCCTCTTCTGTCATGTTGGCTTCTTCCTCGACCTCTTCAAGCGCGGCAAAGGTGATAGGGTCGTGAACGTCGGGGCGATCAGCATAGCCGGTTATGGCGCTAAATTGCTCATGGCCGCCCACTCGCTGTGCAATGAGCGCTTCGGTTTCTGGCCGGAGAGTGTACATTCCCAGGTCATTTCGCTCCCATGTGGGGTCGTGAAGCATAGTTACGCTTACAGCGACGGGGTTTGGGGCGTTGCTATAGTCTACGCCAGGGCCACCCTGGTAAAGCGGCAGACCTTCGGCTCCAGTTTGGATGCGTTCAGACCACTCTTGGCGCTGATGTTCATAAATTGGCATAGTGTACATCGTACACTATATCATTAAAAATTGCAATAGTTTTTGAAATCTGCCCTACTCTATGGTTAGTTCAGGCATCTGAATACGATATGCCTTGGCACGATTACTGAGCGTGCGGGCGCGTACCAGGACAACGACACTGACAACACTCACCCACACCAGCAAAATACTTCTGGTAGTAGCTATGCCAAAAGTCGTAAATAGTACGCCCACACAAACAGACCCAATGCCATAAGTGCCGTACCATAACAGGTTCACTACAGACAGCGCAGTAGAGTGGTAGCGATTGGCTACCACCTGCTGCACCGCGCTATTCAGGGTGCCAATAACTGTTCCAGACATAATCCCCATAGGGACAATGGCAACCAAGCGCAGCCATATAAGGGGTTGGTTTAATAGAATTGCTGTCACTAGCATGCCAATCCCCCACATCTGGATCAGACGCAGTGGATGTAGCTTGGCAAACAGATGTCGGATAGCATAGGCGCCTGCTGCCGAACAGACAGCAACAATCGAGAAAAGCACCCCAATAGTAAAGGCGCTCTGGCCGTCATTCTCGTAAAACAACTGGTACCCTGTCCAGATCACCTCGCCTATTAGGCTGAAGAGTACAAATGACACCAGTAGAGACAGAATGACTTCATTGTGTCGCATGAGAGCGATAGTTTTCTTAATATGCTCACGATTAGTGGCTGTTTTTTCGGTAATTTTTTCATCATGCAAAAACAACCCTAATATGGCGCCGAACATGGCTACAACTGACATAGCAAAAAACGCTAGTTTGGGGTGAAAACTGTACAGTGCGGCACCGCTAGCCCCGCTCAGAGCCCTAGAGATGAAACCGGCCATCTGAGTATTGCTCATAAAGGCGGTGTAGGCTTTTTGCCCTAGCTTTGCCTCTTCGTAGCTCTTGTGTACCAAGGGCAGCAACGCACCAGACTGTAGCGCCTGGCCTAGCCCACTCAAGAGGCAGCATGGGATAAGTAAGATTAGTGGTAGCTCCAGTGCGTAGGCTACGGGGTAGATAGACAGCAACAGGCTGCCTATGATAAATACGCGCTTACGGCCCAGCCGATCAGCCAGCGCACCAGTGGGTATTTCTAGGATGCCACCCGTAAACCAAACGCACATGAATACTACCGTTGCGGTAGCGGCACTCAGGTGTAATTCGTTTACGCTGTATAACAACCAAATCGGCAAAATAAACGCAAAATTGCTAAGAAATTGAGCGCTCAGCGCTAACCGAGCGTTGTGCTTGGCAGCGCGCGCGTTGTTCATGCCGGCATTATATACAGGTTACAATGGGGCAGTAAAAGGATTTTTATATGTCGGTACCAGATGATCAACCATGTCCGCGGTGCGGACGATATAAAAACCGTGGCCTTTCAATAGACGCGGTCATAGTGCGTGACGGAAAGATTTTGCTAGGCAAGCGTGGGGCCGAGCCCTGCAAGGGCCAGTGGGCTACCATCGGCGGGTATGTAGAATGGGGCGAAAAGCTAGAGGAAGCCCTGGTCAGGGAAGTCTTTGAGGAAACGGGGCTGAAAGTAACAAGTTGGCGAATAATCAACGTCTACAGTGACCCGGCCCGGCATCCCCAGCAAGCCGTCAATGTCGCGTACGTAGCGGAAACCCAGGGCGATCCCAGGCCTGGCGATGATATAGAAGAAGTCAAATGGGTGCCGCTAGACCAGATCCCAGACAACCTGGCTTTTGACCACGCCAAAATCATTGCAGACTATAAGGCTGGGGCCAGCGGCTCGCTTGACAGGTCATGAGTTAATGACAAAGAAGCTATTTTTATGTATAATTTGTCGATTATGCGAAGGCACAATACTGTCCAAAATCTCAAGTTCTTGCATCAGACAATTTATCGCCGAGATCATGATTACGCCGGTGAGCCTGGCATAGACACCGTTACGCGTAAGCGGGGTCGTCGTGTTTTCGGTGCAATAGTGTTTGCGGGTGTCGTAGCACTAGCGCCAGCGGCAAAAGGTTGTGCCGACGGTGGAGGACAGCTCATCGCTGGCAACCCCAACGAACCAACCGAGCAAGGCGCGGTTACTCCCCGCGACACTAGCGTCGACACTATGACTATATTGGATTGTGGCCAACTTTCACTCCCACGCCCCCCAACTGCTACCGAACTTCAAGTCGCTGCTCAGCTTATGGTGTTGTCGGGCGGTGAGTGGGCTGCCGACTTTAATTGTCTTGGAATTGATCCCGATGGGGATGTGGCATCTGTCACGGGCGCTGCAGGCGCAGAATGCGCGTTTGTTGACAGTGACACCGCTGTTTGCCGTCCTGACAGGCCTTCCTAAGAGAAACGCCGAGGTGGCAACTGCTTTTCTGCGAGCTGCTTTAGTTGGTCCTTTGCCCAATAGGAATATTTTTCTCCATGGGATTGCAAGTCTGCTTTATAGTCAGCCCAGGTAAGCCAGCTGTAATCCTCTACTTCCTCTGGGTTGGGAGCAAGTCCCCCTTTCAGCCGCGCAGTAAAAACAGGACATATCTCGTTTTCCACGATGCCGTTAAATGCCGGTGTTTTATAGCGATAGTCTGGCAAAATAACCTGTATATCAGTGAGTGTTGCGCCTAGTTCGTCATGGGCTCGCCGCTCAATTGCCGCTTGGTGCGTTTCGTCTGGTCCGGGATGACCGCAGACGCTATTGGTCCAGACGCCAGGCCAGACCTTTTTAGACAGTGCTCTCTGGGTTACTAAAAACTCGTCCTTGTCGTTAAAGACATAGCACGAAAAGGCGGCATGCAGAGGGGTGTTGGCATGATGCGAGGCCAGCTTGGGAGCTGTCCCGATGGGCTTGCCTTGCTCGTCTAGGAGTACAATCAGTTCTTCGTTCTTCATGACAAACAGTGTACTTGAGCTCGCTCAAAAAACAACAGCCCCGGGTTGGGGCTGTTGCAAGTGTGTTGGAGGACCGTTTACTGGCGCTTGAAGCGACGGATGAGTGCATGTACTGCACCACCCAGTGTCGAAACACCGGCAAAGGTAACGGCAACTGCACCGGCACCGGTCTCAGGTAGGACGGCGGGTGTAGTAGCTGCAATAGGGGTTGTCTGTATGGCTTGGACTTGTGGTTTCTGTCCGCCTTCGGGGAACTTAGGTTCCTCAGGGGTCTTTGGTGGTTGTGGTGGAACCAGGCAGTTCTTTTTGCCACCGAACTTAAAGTCGCGCAGCGGATGCTGGGCCAAGATTTGACCGTTCTGATAAGCATAGTTAGGGGTGCCATCAGGGGCTTTGTCTTTATCACCTACCAACAGGTCGGCCTGGAAATAACAATCATCAGGCAGGGTCATGGTGATAGTGTGCGTGCCAGGTCCAACGGCAGGCAATGTTTTGCTGCCAAATAGGACTTGTTCGTTAATACGTGTAGTATCAGGGGTCGGTGACTTCCAGACAGCAAGTGTAACAGGGGTGGTACAGTTCTGGCCTACTACTTCAAAGGTAGCAGTGATTTTGTTACCAGAAACAACCATTTTGTCGCCTGGCTTAACGCCTGCGGGCATCGTCTTGGGGATGTCACAGGTGTTGTTAGCAGTGATAGCACTGGCAGAAGCGGTGTTGATAGCTACAACAGAGGTAGCGACTACTGCAAATCCAGCAATATAGGGTAATACTTTCATAGTTCCTCCAAACTTATGCACATACTATAACAAATTATTGTGCTTATGTCAATAACTTTGTGTATACATACCCCTTATGGCTACTCCACTAGGGGTTTGTGGAAACTCTCTAAAAACGATTGTGCTTGGCCCTTAAAGTATCTATAATCAGAATTAAATAAAGGGAAAAACGAGCAAAGAGGGTCATGAAAGTACTCATGTTGGGGTGGGAATTGCCTCCTTACAACAGTGGTGGGCTTGGAGTCGCGTGCTACCAGCTGTGCCAGTCTCTCTCAAAAAAAGCCGTCGATATAGAATTTATTCTGCCCTACACTGCCGATTTTAGCGCAGTCGACTTCATGAAGGTGCGGCCAGCTCACCCTCAGGGAGTAGAGGCCATTATGCGTAGTGGTGTTGCCTACGACAGCTACCGCTATATTTTTACAGATGGCCATGAAGAGCTTTTTACCATCTTTGATCAGCAGAAAGCTTACGAGACAGCCGTGGGCCAACTGGTTCCCTCTCTGGACTTTGATGTTGTCCATGCCCATGACTGGCTGACTTTTCGGGCAGCCTTGCGCACCAAGCAACAGAGTGGCAAGCCGCTGATTGTTCATGCCCACTCTATAGAGTCAGATCGGGCTGGCAAAGAGGGCGGCGGTAATCCCTTGGTGCGCGAAATAGAGTCTCTGGGTATGCTGCTGGCCGATAGGGTTATAGCGGTCAGCCAGTGGACTAAGGATGCCATTGTTCGCGAGTATGATATCCCGGCTGACAAGATAGACGTCTTGCATAACAGCATAGATCCGGCCTGGTACCAATCCCTCGACGACAACTCGGCTCATCGCTATCTGTCAGCCATGAAGGCCCAAGGGTATCGGGTAGTGGTCAACGTAGGGCGTCTGACCATCCAAAAGGGCTTGCCCAACCTGCTCAGGGCGGCCAAAGAGGTTATCCAACGCGCACCAAAGACGCTGTTCCTGATAGTTGGCTCGGGCGAGCAATACACGGAACTCATAGAGTTGGCAGCAGACTTAGGGATCAGCAAAAATGTCTTGTTTACAGATTTCCAGCGGGGCAAGAATTTGCGCGATAGCTTTGCTATCGGCGATCTGTTTGTCCTGCCCTCGGTATCTGAGCCATTTGGACTTACCCCTTTCGAAGCAGCCATATACGGCACGCCATCTCTGGTCAGTAAACAGTCGGGAATATCCGAAGTGTTCCAAAACTGCCTCAAAGTAGACTTTTGGGATATTAACGAAATGGCCAATCAGATTGTGTCAGTGGTGCGCGAAGACGTCCTGCGGGACGAGCTGCAGGCTAACGCTGCCCGCGAATACCAGCGTCTCAGCTGGGAGGGTGCGGCTGACGCCCTGACTAACTGGTATCACCATCATCATAAGCTGCACGCTTTGTCAGAGGTAGGATCGGTATGAGCAAGAAAGCCATTGTCCTGTATCTGCATGTTCACCAGCCGTATCGAGTGCGACATTACACTATTTTTGACACCGGTGCGCACCACAATTACTTTGACGCAGCTTATGATGAGCGCGAAAGCAACGAAAAGGTCATCCACAAGGTAGCGGAAAAGTCGTACCTGCCCATGAACCGTACGCTGTTACAGATGTTGCACGAGCATCCAGAGTTTCGAATCAGTTTGTCCATAACAGGGACTATACTTGAACAGTTGGAGGCATGGCATCCAGAGGCCATGCAGAGTTTCAAGGATCTATTCGCCACCGGGCGTGCCGAGATTGTGGCCGAGACCTATCATCACTCCCTGGCTTTCTTCTATTCGCGCTCAGAGTTCGAGATGCAGGTGGATATGCATCGCCGCAAGGTGCAGGATCTGTTTGGACAGACACCCAAGGTCTTCCGAAACACCGAATTTTCATATAATAACGACCTGGCGTATTGGGCGGACAAAGCTGGCTATAAGGGTATTCTGACCGAAGGCTGGGACCCGGTCCTGGACTGGCGCAGCCCCAATTATGTGTACCGGCCGACCTATACCAATCATATCCGTCTGCTTATGAAAAACTACAAGCTCAGTGACGACCTGGCCTTTCGGTTTGGCAACCGTGACTGGAGTGAGTGGCCCCTGACAACCGAAAAGTACTGCCACTGGATGAACAACACCGGCGATGCCGAGGTATTCAACTTGTTCATGGACTACGAAACTTTTGGCGAGCATCAGTGGGCGGACACCGGTATCTTTAATTTTCTGAAACAGTTGCCGCACGAATGGCTTAAATCTCACGGTAACACCTTTATGACCGTATCTGAAGCCATTGACGCCTATGAGCCCAAGGACAAGATCGATGTGCCTCAGACTATCACTTGGGCAGATACAGAGAGAGACCTGTCGGCCTGGCTGGGCAATCAGATGCAACAGCAGGCCATTCGGGCTCTGTACGATCTGCAAGAGCCCATTATCCACAGCGGCGATCTGGAGCTGATAGACGACTGGCGCAAGTTGCAGACTTCTGACCACTTCTACTATATGTGTACCAAGTGGTTCAACGACGGTGATATTCACGCCTACTTTAGCCCTTACGCCACCCCGTACGAGGCCTTTACAAACTTTATGAACGCCTACCATGATCTGCGCTACCGCCTGGCTGTAAAAGGGGTAGAAGTCTAGTGGGCCGCCCCGTAGTACTGAGCAACGGCCGCATGTTTGTGGGCCTGGACGAACACGGTCTGGTGCACGACTTCTACTATCCGTACGTGGGCCTAGAAAACCTCACTAACGCCCGCAGCTTGCAGCATAAGATAGGCATATGGGTAAATGGGCAGTTTAGCTGGGTAGACGATGGATCGTGGCAGATTAGTGTAGATTTTCATTCGGATGCCTTGGTGAGCAGTGTCACCATGCATTCGGACAATTTACAGATAAGCTTGCACTTAACCGACTTTATCGACAGTGAGTTTGACGCCTTTATTCGCCGTGTAGAGCTGACCAATCATGCCGCTGAAGAGCGCGATATCCGTATTTTTATGCACCAAGTATTTCAGATTTCACGGGCCGGTCGGGCCGATACGGCGGTGTATGTTCCAGACGATCACTACATTCTGGACTACAAGGGCCGTTGCTGCTTACTGATTGCCGGGGTAGTGGAGGGCGATGGCGGATTTGACCAGTTTGCCGTTGGCAATTACGGCATAGAGGGAAAATCAGGCACCTTCAAAGACGCCGAAGACGGCGAGCTGAGCGATAACCTGGTCGAACACGGTGGTGTAGACAGCGTGCTACGGTTTCAGAAACATGTGGTTACCAATGGTACTTTCAAGATAGACTACTGGATTGTTGCCGATACCAGCCAGTCTGACGCCCAGGTGGTCCACGCCAAACTCAAATATAATCCTATCGACGAACGACTAGCTGCGCTCAAAAGAGGCTCGGCCGAGTGGTTCAACGTGCTGCAACCCAAGCTTGCCCAGATTCCAGAACCACATCGTACGGCCGTGCAGAAAAGCCTGCTGATCATCAAGGCTCACTGCGACCAGCGAGGATCGGTGCTGGCTAGCGGCGATTCTAGTATTTTCAACTATGGCCGTGACTACTACTGTTACTGCTGGCCGCGTGACGCCGCCTACGCCCTGTGGCCGTTTATCCGGCTAGGGGCGTATGCCGAGGCTCGCAACTTTTTTGGCTTTGCCCGCGACACCGTGCACAAAGACGGCTATCTGATGCATAAATACCAGCCAGATCGGGCTATTGGCAGCACGTGGCACCCCATGGTGCATGGGCGCAGCAAAGAATTGGCAATCCAGGAGGACGAGACAGCTATTGTGCTGTTTATGATGGGCGAATACTTTGAGGCTTCTCATGACCAGGCGTTTGTAAATGATTTTTATGATACGTTTATCTACCCCGCTGCCTCGTTTTTGATCGGCTTTATCGACGACCAGACCGGCCTGCCGCACGCTAGTTATGATCTGTGGGAACAAAAGTTTTCGACCAGCACCTACACGGCTTCGACCGTTATAGCTGGACTGCAAGCTGCCTGGCGTCTGGCAGAGGCCATCGGTAAACATGCCGACACAGAGCCCTGGAAAGCTGCCAGCGATAAGATTCAGCAGAATTTTGACCTGTTTTATCACCCGGATGGGTACTTTAGGAAGGGTTTCTTGCTGGAGGAGAGCGGTGACTTGTCTTATGACGATACCCTGGACGCTTCTAGCTTGCACGGTCCCTTTATGTTTGGCGGTTTGGCACTAGACGACGAACGAATGTCCAAGACAGCCCAGGCTGTAGAATCACGGCTCTTCAACACCAGCCCACTCGGCGGTGTTGTCCGTTATCCTGGCGACGGCTATTTCTTGGCCAAACAGCAATTTGCGGGCAATCCGTGGATTGTCTGTACTATGTGGTTGGCGCAGTTCTATATGCAGACAGACCGCGAAGACGAGGCCGAGGCGCTCGTGGAGTGGGCTATGGACCGCATGCAGCCTAGCGGTGTCATGAGCGAGCAGTATGACCCCGAAAATGGATCACCTCTGGGCGTAACACCCCTGGTGTGGAGCCACGCCGAGTTCGTCAACACCATCTTAGATCTGTATAAAATATAATTTCAAAATCCAATCCGGATTTATTCCGGTTGGATTTTATCAGTTGCCAGGAAGGAGTAGCCCAAGAAAAAGGTCTCTCCATTTACTGGGAGACCTTTTTTCTTGGCGCGATGAGGGAACCTATCTCGGCTCCCTCATTTATTTTCTGCCTTTTACGACGTTACGGCCAAGGTTTTTCTTGGTCTCTACGTACAGTACGTGCTTGCGCAGCTTGGGATCATATTTGCGCAGCTTTAGTCCATCGGGGGTATTCTGGGTATTTTTGACCGTGTAATAGTGGCGGCCGCCAGATTCCTCTGATACCAAACCAATTGTCTTGCGCTTGTCGCCTTTTTTAGCCATTAGTTCCTACCTTTATAAAACGATTTATTGATTTTAACAGATATGCTCTGATATTTCAACAGTGCAGCTGTCCCGATCCAAGAGAGGGTTCTTGGATCGGAAGAGGAAGGAGCATACGAGACCCCGCCAAATTTTGGCCACATTGATTGCCAAAATTTAGGCCGGGTTGGAATGAATTCTGACGTGGAGCCATCTTCGGGATTTGAACCCGAGACCCCCATCTTACCATGATGGTGCTCTACCCCTGAGCTAAGATGGCACATTTAACCGCCCTATCATACCAGCCCTGACCCCTTATGGCAATGTGTGAAAGAGCCGCATAAGCAAAATGGTTATGCGGCTCTAGCCGGAAAGGTTGGACAAGTCTGCCCTCCTCTGCCTTTCCGGCTGTCCTTTCCTGGCTGGCTATGTGACCGGGAACGGTGAGCCTATCTTGGCTCGCTCCCACGTGCCGTAGTCCACGGTGTGAGTGTAGTGACGCATCTCACCTGCTCGGGTCGGCCCATAGACGGTGATCCAGTGGAGGCTGTAGTGGTAGTTGACATTGAGTTTTACTATCTGGCCAGTGGAGACTTGCCGGTGGTAGAAACTGAACCTGTCGCAGCCCGTCACCATGATGATGACGCCGGCCATAAGGGGTACCAAGGGCGTAGCCCAGTAGTACCACGGTGTATGTGACTCCTCGGGCGCCTCCTGCTCGATGCTCGGTTCGGAAGAGAACGGGGAGTCTTCCCAGTCAATCCTGGTGAGGAGCCATACCCACGCAGCGATGCCGAGAGTTAGTATGGCAGCGCCCAGGATGATGGTTGCAACCAGGCCTGGCCTGCCTGGTACATGTTGAGTTGTGGTAGGAACGGTCACTGTGCTCCGATCGCGTGTAGACGTCAAAAGGACAGGGTAAAATCCCTATTTATTATAAAACAAATTATATCATGGAGCAATAACATGGAAGTGCTCTACCCATGAACTAAGCGTGGAATGAAAAAGAGCCGCAGGCAAATAAAATGTCTAAACGGCTCTTGAGCCAGAAAGGTTGGACAGTAGTCCTCTTCTGCCTTTCTGGCTGTCCTCTTTGTTGCTACTCGATGCGCATGCGTTGACCCACGTAGGCCTTGCGCCAGGTTTCTTGCTCGACCTGCCACCTGTGGTAGCGCATCTCGCCGGCCCTGGTGAGGCCGTAGATGGTCACGTAGTAGTAGGTGGTCCAGATGCGGTAGTTGGTCCAGTGGGAGTAGCCAGCGACCACACCGTCCATGACCTGGCGAAAGTGGTAGCTGAACCTCTCGTAGGCAAGACAGGTGATCACGACACCGGCGGTCAGGGGAGCGACCCACATGTACCAGGCGATGCCGGTCTGCGGCTTCTCATAGGGATAGGTGTAGGCGTTGGACTCGTCCCAGAAGTGGACTTTGACCATGATGCCAATCAGCACAAGGCCGAAGGCAATCAGGCTTGCGCCGAAGATGATAGCCAGCTTCAGGCGGGCTTGACTCGGCAGGGCGTCCAGCTGGGCCTCGGAAGGGCTTGCGCCGCGCATTGCAGCTCCAGTCTTAGATGTAGCGACTAAGGGACAGGATGTAAAAATCCGATACAATTATAGAATAAATAGCATGTAAAGTCAAAAATTAAGCTATCTGATAACATTGAGTAAAGCGGGCTGTTTGTTGAGTCTAGCCTCAGAGAGGGGGACTGGGGTGGGGTATTTGCCAAGTATGCAGCCCATGCATAGATTGCCCAACGGGACACCCAGGGCTTTGGCCATTCTATCTTCGCTCTGGAAGGCTACGGAATCTGCACCGAACACAGCTGCCATTTCACGCGGCAGCATATCCGAAGCAATCAGGTCGTCGTCATGACCCATATTGATCCCATAGAAGCAGGGCCACTTAATGGGTGGTGAGTTGATACGGATATGTACTTCTAGGGCACCAGCATCAAACAACATGTCGCTCAGCTTCATAACAGTGGTACTGCGGACTATGGAGTCGTCTTCGAGCACGATGACTTTGCCTTCCACGGACTCTTTATCTATCAGGAATTTTTCGCTGACGGCCTGTACGCGCTCTTCCTGCGTGGGCAGAATAAACGTCCTGCCTTTTTTATAATCTGGATTTTTTATAAGCCCCTGCACACATCGCACGCCTAGCTCATCAGCGAATCCTTCGGCTGCTGGCAGGCTGGAGTCTGGAACTCCCACGACAACCACTTCTGCGCCGTCGGCTCGGTCTGTTTCTACGGGGTGTTCTCTTGCCAGCTCACGGCCCAGCTCGTAACGCACGTTTTTTACCGGCCTGCCCTCCCAATTGCTATCTTCGTTCATGTAGTAGACGGGCTCGAACATACACAGCTTTCTCTCTGCCTCAACTTCCAGCCGGTCCTTGTGTAGCCCCTGGCTGTCTATGATTATAATTTCCCCTGGCTCAATGTCACCGACGATGGTCAGACCGTTCTTTTGGAGTGATACATCTTCGGATACCAGCGCAAACCCCCCTCCTGGATAGTCGTCGAACGCACCCATCGTCAAAGGCTTCAACCCGTGTCGGTCGCGGACGCCAATAACTTGGTTTCCGTCGGTGGCTACAATGGCAAAGCCGCCTTCTAGCTGGGGCGCCAGTTCTTTGATAGCTCCTAACAGACCGTCTTCGTGGGTAAGGGTGAGTCGATTCAGGAGCTCGCCTACGACATGACCGTCGTTAATTTGCTGTTCTGGCGGAAGGCCATACCTGTCGGCTACTTGCTTGAAATTGGCGATATTGCCATTAAAGGCGAATCCTTTGTAGGGCATCAGTCCCTCGCCCGAGGTGCTATACCGGGCATGACCCAGGGCGATATGGGCGTTAGGGGCATCCCTATCCAGCTGGGTGGCTCTATCAGGAAACACGTCAGGAATACGTCCATCATGGGCACGCATAACTGTCTCTTCGCCCGTGACCAAGATTCCGGCGGCGTCCTGGCCTCTCCGCTGAAGGGGTAGCAAGAGATCGTAGGTAGCCTCGCCTACATCCATGTACTGATCAAACGCATACACTGCGACAATGCCGCATTTTTCACTTGGTCTATCAAGCTCTTGCGTAGGGGTCAGAGATTCTGACATTTATTCTCAGTATAGCGGTTATGGTTCCTTTTGAGAAACGGAACCTTTGGCATTACAGATTTCAGCTGTCAGCTTCTAGTATGATGACACGCTCACTGATCTGAGATGCCATAACTGCCAGTTGGCCATAGTGCTGTATGGTCAGTTCCATGATTTGCCTGATCTCGGCCTCGCCGCAGGCCACCCTGACAGGTATGACTTTTTCTGCAAACAGATTGCCTTCGGCATCTAGCCACTGGCCTTTGGCGGTGCGCATAATAGTCAGGCCGCCCGTGATGTCCCTCACCCCCTCGTCCCACACATGATGATGTTCCACCGGGAACTCGTTACCCTCATTGTCGTTGGCGGAAACCAAGACTTCCCAGAGTTGCGAGGTGGTTTCTTTCATTATTCTAATAATCTAAAAATATCTTTGACGGAAATCCTGTCATGAGCATCAACCGTGTGGGCATACACGCCGGCTGATCGTCCTGGTTTGCCGTCTGGATAGTCCACTTTTGGCATGGCGCGCAGACTTATGTCTCCCTTATTTTCGCCGCTCGTGGGGTCCAGCGCCGTAACCAAGCACCTGCGGGTACCTCGGTCAATCTGCAGGGTTGCGCCAGATGCGATGCTGCCAATCCGGGCCATCTTGCCTATCATGTCCAGCTCTTCATGCGCACGCATGCCAGACAACACAATATCTGGCTTAAACTTTCGAACATCGGCTGCTTCCGCACCCGAATCCTCAGCAATCTGAGCAACCGATTCTGCAGAAATAATATGAAGTGCTGCATTGGCGCGCTGATATGGTGGTATGCCTTCGCCCAACAGCCAGGCAGTTGTTTTTTGCAGGAGGTGCACCGGCCTGCCCAAATAATCACTAAATGCCGCGTCGTGGTCGGGGCTGGTAAACCATACCGGGGTATCGTCCCCAAACTCGTTGCAGTGTGCTTGGGCTGGCCTGCCCAGGTCAAAATCAAGAGATGGTAAACGCAACGGATTGCCATCCAGGTACGCTGTTTGGCCATCTGTATCATAGGTAATTCCAAGTAAATCGGGAGCCTGCTTGCTTCCCAGCCGCTGTAGACTGTCGTCTGCTAGTTGTTCGGCAACGATAAATGCTCTGTCGCCCAAGAATCCACCGGGGTATACCTCGGTGGATGCAATCGCTATACCGGGTCCACCGGTTACGGGATACTTCCACAGGCTTTCTACTTCTACTGACATGAAGCCATTATATCCGAGTTGCCTTATTTTTTCCGAGGCGGTCACTTTTTCTAGGTGTGTCGCTCAGAATTGAAGTAATTCTGTATGATCATGGGCCACAAAAATCCGATACCGAACAGGAACAGCAAACAAAATACTTTGTATGCCGCGCCACGCGTGAGATGGCCGTTAGTTGCTGCCTGCACGCCCGCGCAATACTTCCATACCCACCATAGAGTCAAAGGGATTATGCTACACACAACAAGCGTTGCAAGTATGGGAAATAGCACAAGGTTGACCAAGTGGTAAGCGCCACTAGCTTCATTCAGAAAGAGGCTAACGAAAGAGGTTAGCAAAACGTGGGCGATGCTTACCGGGATTGGCACCAGCAACACCCAAACGGCAGGCAGTTTTATCCCTTTTTGTACCATCTCTTTTCGGGTATCGTACAGCCAGTAGAGGATGTAAATTCCCAGGGTAATGATACTGAGAAGAATGACTATAACTGGATTGCGGTATTTCATGGACAATCTTTGTACAGTACATTTTTGCCGTCTTTGTCATAGTAATAGATACAGTTCTTTTGGGACTGGGTTTTATACCAGTAAAATGCTGCCGAGCAAACCAGTACGATTACTGTAGCTATAACTAAGATCAGCTTTTTATTCATGCTTCTGGCAAAACTATAGGCGAAGTTCTCTGATCTCGCAAAATTTAGGCGTAAAACGAGCCTCTTCGTAGATGCCAAGTTCTTGGCAAATGGTTGCTATTAATAGGGCGTGGGTTATCCAGACTTTTTCTTGAGGTGGATGCTCGATGAGAAAACGTGCAGCTTTACGCGCCACTTCGGGAGGGCGTCTTTTGTCTAGCGCAGCGCGAATTTCTGAATTACTGAGCCCACCCTTTTCTTCATTAAGCTCTGGATACAAGTGGAGTCTACGGAACCCGCAGTTATTGCGGTATCTTGCGTACGTCGCATCATAGATACCGCGACAGGTTCGCTGGCGAGATCAAAACCATATTCACTTGTCAGTTTTTCGCCTAGCTCGGTAGCTTGCTCTCTGCCTTGCGGCATCAGTGGGGCTTCTGGGTTGCCAAATGCTGGCGTGCCGTAATTATCACGATTGTTGGCTTCTGAAAGACCGTGTCGAGCAACAAGTATTGACATAGTGTAGCCTATATTACCTTACTCGAACTAGAAATAAAAACCTATACTGCAGAGGATGAGCGAGCTATTACCCGGGCCGGAGCCTGAGCCAAAAACACCAAGCCAAGGGGTTGCTGACATGTTAGGCGCTTCTATGGGGAAGATGCTGGCTTTGACGAAGAGACTCTAGGCGAGCTCGCAGATCTCTCATTCGAAGATGCCTTTGACACCCCGTACAGCTATTTAACACAAGCCGGGTTTGAAGCCGATGTTGTTTTAGCGTCTTGGATAGAGAGCCCTGACCAGGAATAGGCAAAAAGTATTCTCAGCCCGGACCAAGCACCAATAAGAAA
Source organism: Verrucomicrobiia bacterium (assembly GCA_035489575.1). Taxonomy (NCBI): domain Bacteria; kingdom Pseudomonadati; phylum Verrucomicrobiota; class Verrucomicrobiia; species Verrucomicrobiia bacterium. The sequence goes on along the minus strand of DATHJY010000011.1, from coordinate 147,686 downwards.
ACCCCGATAAATCGAGGTCTTTTTATTGGTGCAGGGTGTAGGATTCGAACCTACGAAGGCATAAGCCAATAGATTTACAGTCTATCGTGTTTGACCGCTTCACTAACCCTGCATAATCACACTATTTCATAACCACTATACTTTGGATGTTCAATATTTAGCTCATTCCTTGCGGTTATCTTATCCCAAGCCAATACGAACTTTCTGCCGCTTGCGGTGTATACGAATAACTCGTCAAAGTCATTGTCCAGGTATTTCTTGGTGGTAGAAAATGATTGATTACCTCCCGTTATTCGCAACGCCACTTTGTGCTGTTGGATTCCGTTATAAAAACCTGCATATTTCACCTGAACCCTTTTCAATACTCCTTCAACTTCGATTACTAGGTCGTAGGGTCGCTTATCTCCTATTGGCAGACAAACCTCGTATCCGTTGGTCATGTAGTATTGAATGGCATTCGCCACTGCTAGATCGCCCTTCTGCTTCGTATGCATACATCGATTATAGCAGAGTATAGTGCTGTTTTAATGTGCGATGAAACTTGGAACCACCTGTACTGCGTTCACGTGGCTTCCTCGGAAACTTTCTGTCAGCAAGCTGCCAAAAGTTTCCCGTGGAGCCACCTGTCGGATTCGAACCGACGACCTTCACTTTACAAAAGTGTTGCTCTAGCCACTGAGCTAAGGTGGCGTACTGTTCCTTGCTAACCGCTGAATTTTACCAAAACAGGGGTTAAATGGCAATCTGTTGGGTAAAACTCATTGTGTTTTTTTGGCCGGTATTATATAAGCATAGGCATCTCTGCCTATTTGGGCAGAGTTACGTTTAGTGTCAGTGCTATACACGTAGAAAATCCACTGGAGGTAACTGCAGTGATTATCACGAAGCCGTTTGATCTGGCGCCGTTCACTTACGGTCGGCCGCAGCCGCAAGTAGGCTGCTACGTCATCATGAGCGATCTGCGCATCGGTGACCTGACTGACGCGGACCTCAACTTCATCGTCAAGGAGACGGATGGGATCGAAAGTTGGGAACGTGCCCAGGTGGGTGACAACCCCGAGGGTGACAAGCGCCAGGAGTTCGAGCAGACTACGGCGGAGCACTCCCTGTACGCATTGCGGGTCAAGACATGTCCGCGTCGTGAGCAGCCACATGATCACGAGCTGACCAGTCTGCAGGCTTTTGCCCGCCATGTCACTCGCAAGGATTGGGACCCCCCCGAACAGATGAGGGGATACCCCGACTACGAGTGGCAGCCGGTTGCGCCGGGTGTGGGTGTCCGACTGTGGCAGGCCCCCAATGAGTGCATCCTGCGCTTCCCCTACTCCCTGGATGAGCTCAAACAGGTGTGGCTGGATGAAGTCGCTGGTGACACCATGGGCGTGATCAGCGTCTCGCGAGACGAGGGCCTGGAACCGCACATCCTGCATCTCGTGCTCGAGGAGTACAAGCAAGACCAGCCGCTGCCAGACGTGCACACGGTGGTCCGCCGAATTGTCAGTCACCTGTCCCTTGCCCCTCCCGGTCGTAGTCCGCTCAGTGTGGACGCGTTGACGTTCAGTCAGCTCAAGATCGGCATGTGGGTCGAGCTGCGGTCCAGTCTCACCTCTACGGGTGAGGTCATCTCCACATTGGGGAATGCCGGGACTCGACTGCTGGTCGCCGAGATCGATGAGGCCAATCAGCTGGTGACGCTGAACAGCCGAGGCGACAATCTCGGGTTGAGGACGCGCCAGGCCGCTGACCTGGGCCTTGTGCCCCTTGGGCCGGATGAGGTTTTGGACTGGAGCGTCAATTTCTACATGGTTGCAGCCTGACGATCCGGTCATCATAGTGGGCGGAGCCCAACGCAACGGGCTCTGCCCCACTATGATGACCGATAACATTTGAATGATATTGTGGTATTTACCAAAAAATTGTATAATAATATTATCTCTTCACCTCGCGTGTTAGAGCTCTTTTATAGTCAAGCTTGAAAAAGCTGGAAGACCCCTCTAGCACCCTCGTCTTGGAGGCGCCCACGTGTCCCCCGTCTCGGACCTTTTGGTCCAGCCATTCACCTACTTCGCCATGCCTACGGGCTGGAATATACAAAGTCGCTATCCCATTGGCGAACTGGACCGGTCCAACCTGGACGTGCTTGTGGCGAACACGCCATTTGTCGCGTCTTGTACGCCCGATGTCATGCAGCGTCGCCACGTGTTGGCGGTCGAGCTGGAAGCGCTGGCGATCAACCCGCACGAAGTTCTGCACCCGCTGCTCAAGCAGCTCGAGTCCTTCTTCGTTGTTCCGGAGCAGCCGGTGGTTTCCATCGATGTCAGCTGGCAGACCTGGCGTCCTGGTATTGAGGTGCGTCGGCACTACCCCGCGTGGAGCTTGTTCCATGTCCGCTGTCCGCTGCCCTTGACGTACGTCGGTACTCAGAAGCTCAGCCAGGTTTGTCTGGCTGTGGATGGGATCGACCGGATTGGTTGTGACTACTTCGAGTCAGATGTGCTAGAAGTGCTTGTGGCGGACAGCTACCTGTCGCAGGCCAACGCTGTCCTGTGTGGTGTTCTCACTGCTCTAGGGCGACTGTTCCCTGTGGATGGAGCCCTACCGGCACACAGCCCGCTGCATCATGCAGCACTGACAGTGGCCACCGCGCGCAGTGGCATGCCGATCGTGCGTCACATTCGTGACGAACATCCCACTTGGGCCATCATCACCGACATCATCACGTCTGGCGGTAGGCCCACGCTGATTCAGCTGGACAAGACGCGTCTGGTGGCTGCTGCTCACTTGGGCATGGAGCCTTATGGACGCGCCACCTCGAATCCCCGCTGGAGCGATGTCTGCTACACCCTCGAGTCTTGACTACCTCATCATGGTGGGCCGGCCCTACACCCAGGGCCGCGCCCACCATGATGACTACATTTTTTTGAGCTTTCGTGTCTGTCTAACAGGCAGATAGACATGAGTTTTCAAGGAAGAGAATTAGATAACGACGCGCTTGGGGCGTATCACTCGCTTGGACTTGCCAGAGGGCACAATGAGTTTCTCCAGCTTGTCATTCAGCACGTCGGCTTCGGCCTGCATGCCAGCATTTTCATAGGCTTTTATAAGAAGGCTAAAGCTTTCGGGATTTGGCTCTAACTCTATGGCGCGCTTGAGTCCGTCTAGCATGAGTTTTTCATTGCCCAGTTTTTCTTGGACCTTGGCATAGGCAATGTGGCGGGCGGCCAATTCTTCTTCTAGTTTGAGCGCTTGCTCAAAAGCCGTGGCGGCTTTTTGGTAGTTTTCGGTTTCGTAATAAATCAGCCCCAAGTTATGCAAACTGGAGGCTGTTGGTTCTATGCTGCTAGCGATCTCGAAACAGTCAATAGCGTCTTTGTATTCTTTTTGCTTGGCGTACAAAATACCCAGACGGTTGTAAGCAGCGGCATTTTTCTGGTCAATTTTTAGAATAGTCAGCAAAGCTTTTTCGGCACGCAAGAATCGGTTCTCGCGCATACCCTGGTGGGCTATATCCCACAGGCGGCCCATCTTGTCACTTATCCTGCGTGGAATAGCCTCTAGGTCATCGTCGCGCATCTTGGCGCTGCGGTAGGCCAAGGCACCAAAGCCAATGACCAGAGCAAGTTCGTACATGACGACTATTATACACTCCTAGAGTCCATCTCGTAATTCCCTTCGATTCCGAGGCCGCAGGACGGAGGTGAATTACGAGATGGACTCTAAAGGTTTAAAAACAGATCGCACAACAACAGTTTGGTATTGGGGTTATGGGCTAGCGATGCCTCTGCCTCATGTACGACTCCCAGGGTCCGGTGCCAATGCTTTATTTTGGTGTCGTCTCCTTTGTCTATGGCCTGGTGCAGGGCGGCCGAGCAAATGAGCTTGCATGCTTGCAAGAATAGCGGCAATGTATCACGTTGCTTGGCGAGGTCGTCCACTTGGGCCAGACGGTCAAAGAGCGTACTGCTTAGGATTTGCTTGGCACGTTGGACCTGGTTGGCCAGGTGATGGTCCTCTTGCTTCAGGAGGGCATTCATCAGGCCAGCATGACCGCCACTCATCATGTATGCGCGGTCAATGTCTGCCTGCTCGAAGTCACCGTCAAAATAGGTGTTGGCCTGCTCTTTGGCTATTTTCTGAATAGGAATCTCTTGGACGCGTGAGTAAATAGTTTCTTTGAGCTGCAAAGACTTTGGTGCAGTCAGAATAATCATCGTGTCGGCTGGCGGTTCCTCCAGGGCTTTCAGTAGTGCATTTTGGGCCTCGTTAGTCATGGTGTGGGCATCTTCGACAACTACCACCCGGCGAACGACTTGATCGCCTGGTGTGCGAAGCTGTAAAAACTTTTGCAATCCCCGGATAGAATCGATGCTAATCGTGCCGTCGGTCGGGGCGATAACCGAAAAGTACGGGTAGATCTCTAGCTGTGCGGGCGTAGCCAGCCCTAACTGCAATTGGGCGAGATATCGGGCCGCAAATGCTTTGCCTGATCCTCTTGGCCCGGACAGTAACAGTCCGTGGATGCTACCGGGCTTAATAGCTTGCAGGCGTTTCTGAGTATAGCCGTGCAGCAACATGGCTATACTACTCGTGACTTGAATACCTTGGGCAATGGGGCTGTGAAGGTTTTTCGCTCGCCGCCAGGCAGCGTGATTTCCAAAGACAGCGCGTGCAAAAAGAGCCGATCGGCCGGTGCACCGTCATATAACACGTCGCCAACAATAGGATGGTCCTGGTGTGTCAGGTGCACGCGGAGCTGGTGGGTTCGTCCTGTGGTAGGTTCTAGCCGTACTAGATCGTCTGTTTTACCCTTTGTCTCTACATGATAGACGGTAACCGACGGCTTGCCGTTGGCACCAACACGAAAGGTGGCCGGAGCTTTGGGGTTACGTTCTATCGGCATATCTATAGCAGCTTCCTCGGGATCTAGATGGCCGGTAACAACTGCCATGTAGGTCTTTTTGACCTTGCGCTGCGAGAACTGTTTCTGCAAAAACGAGAGTGTTTGCTGATTCTTGGCGCAGATCATAACACCGGACGTTGCCCTGTCCAGGCGGTGCACAATACCTGCCCGGCCATCGGCCCCAACGGACGGGCCTGCTACGGGGTCGTACCCAGTAGCAGCGGTTTTTTGACGTACAAACGAGGCCACAGATGGCTCGTTCCAGTACCGACCTCGGCTATGGCTGATAATGCCTTCAGGCTTGTTCACTACCAGCACATTGTCGTCTTCATAAATAATAGGCAGGTCAATATCGGCAATCTGATCAATCTCTTTGGCGTTAAAGTCGGTGCTGATAACATCACCCATGCGTAGCTTGTAGCCAGCTTTTTCCTGGTGATCGTTTAGCAGGACGCGCTTGCCTTCAATCAGCACGTGCACATAGGCACGGCTGAGCATGGGCAGCATTTCTGTAGCCACCACGTCAAAGCGTTTGCCCTTTGTCTCCTCGTCTACAATTAGATTTTTTGACATATTATTGAGGACGTAGTCCTACCGCCTGCTGGACTTTTAGCAAAGTTTGATTGGCTTGTTGGTTCATGGTGGCCTCGCTGGACTCTAACTTTGCTTTGATAGCGTTTTCGTCTATTTGACCAAGCTTCGTTTGAAATTCTTGTAAAAATGTGGCGACTTTATCGGCTGCGGCGGTTTTGAGTTGACCATACTGGTTTTGTCCAATAAACTCATCCGAGTTGCCACCGAATAATTTTAACATATCTAACAGGTTAGTCACCCCTGGGCGTTCTTTGTAATCGTGCTGAATATCACCCAGACTGTCGGTTGTGGCCGACATGATCTTTTTGCGGGCTTCATCCGGAGAATCGGTCAAGAATATCACGCCTTTGCCAGTTTCGTCCGATTTGCTCATTTTCTTGGTTGGATCCCCCAGGTCGCGGATACGTAACCCCTGATCTTTGCCAAAGAACTCATGCTGGTCTTTGACTGGTTTCGGGACTATAAATAGCTCGCCGAATTGGCTGTTCAGCCGGTCGGCAATATCGCGTGTGAACTCTAGGTGCTGAGATTGGTCGTCACCAACTGGCACATAAGTTGCGCCGTACAGCAACATGTCGCAGGCCATCAATACAGGATAGTTAAACAGCCCGATACTAATACGGTCTTCTTTAAGTTTGGCTGACTTGTCTTTGAATTGAGTCATGCGGGACATTTCGCCAAAACCAGTGAAGCAATCAAGTATCCAAGTCAGTTCTGAATGAGCAGGCACATAGCTCTGGCGGTAAATATGTATGTCCGAGTTGTCTAGGGGCAAGCCAACCGCAACAAACATCCTCAGGGCTTGGAAGATGCGCTCCTGCAGCTTGCTGTGATCAATGGGCGTGGTAAAACTATGCAGATCTGGCACAAACAGATTAATTTGATAGTCCCCGGCACGTGTAGTGGCCATGTCAACAATGGGCAGTAATGCGCCCAAATAATTGCCAATATGAAGGTCGTTATTCGCCCGTATGCCGGTCAATATTACTTCTTTACTCATTTGCACTAATTGTACCACTAGTTTTTGATTCTACCGGTGTTATTGTTGCTTCTAACAGGTTCCGGCGGCGTGTTAGCTCTGCCTGGTAGGCTATGATCCTGCGCATAGCTTCTACCCGTGCCTGACCGTACGAGATATCTGGTGCGACCTCTGCCTCCCTGGATATGCCCGCCCCCGCGTATATGTCTGCTGGTAGCAACGACAGTTCCGTTGTCTGTGAGCCCGCAACCTCACCGTTGCTGAGGTCTCGGCCCGCAATATCGGGTACCACCTGGGCACGCTGTAGTTGTTCGTCGGTGAGCTCCCGTCTGTATCTGGTAGGTTCGTGAGTTTCCATAGCTTTCCTTTCGTCATTTAAAAAAGACCGCCCGTGGCGGTCTTTTGCTGAGTGCTTATTGATTATTTATTACGAATACGCACAGGAACAACCGCCAATTTACGGCCGGTAAACCAATAAGCGAAGCTCTGGATTAGTTTCATAACTTGAGCATTATACCACTTTATTATTTAGATCGCCACCATAGGCAAGCATTACGTCGGCTAAAGAGGCGGTGCTGACTCGAACTACTTCAGGTTAATTTGTATGCCGGGGCTATTCTCTGCGCCATGCAGCTCGGCTCGTCTCATTTCTTCGCCGCCATTTAGATCAAAGAGCAGATCGCCCGATACGGTACTGTCTGGAGCGATTTGCTGGTACCAGTAGTTTTTCGTTTGATCCGCCTGGGCGTTTTGGGTGGCGCCTTCGTCTGCGGGGTACGAATCTTCTGTAGCCACAAAGACTCTTTGCGCAGCCAGCGATAGGCTAACGGGCGCGCTACCCGTGTTTCTTAGAGTAATACTAAGGCGGCAGAACTGTCCTTCGGCTTCTGCTTGGGCGTAGGCATTGGTGCCAATAGTTCTTTCGCCATTGCAGGCGGTGCCTTTGACGGTGAACTCCAGGTCACCATCTTGCGCAGGCTCACCAATCTGGGGCTTTTTGGGCTGGTTTTTGGGTGTTTCGGCTGTCTTGGTATCGTTTACGGCCTTTTCGCTTGCTGCTATGGTGTATGGATTTTTACCACCAGTAGACTTAAAGAAAAGTAGATAACCTATGTATCCGCCAACAACAAAAACTGTCACCCAAATAAGTATCAAAAATTTATGCCGCCACAGGAAATTTTTCATTTGCGCCTATCTCTCAACATTCAAGTATTGAGAATATCATATTATGCAAAACAGGACCTTGGATGTATTTCCAGAGTCCTGTTTTTCTGTGCCCAAAGTGCATGGGGAACCCGCTTGAGGCTCCTCATTACTGTCTTTAGCGCTTCGTAAACTGACGTTGTTTGCGGGCGCCTTTGAGGCCGGGTTTTTTGCGTTCTTTTTCGCGTTGGTCGCGACCAAGTAGCTCTGCACGACGAAGTGTGCCCCGCAGGTCTTCGTTCATGAGAGCCAAGGCCTTGGCAATCCCCAAACGAATAGCATCGGCTTGACCGGCATGGCCACCACCACTAACTACGGCACTGATGTCGTACTTGGTGGCTTCAAGCTCTAGTGCAACAAAAGGCTTCATGAGTTCGTGCATGTTGGACTTGCTCTCGCCAAAATACTCGCTGGCTTCTTTGCCGTTTATGACAATTTTGCCTTTGCCATTTTGCAAACGAACACGAGCAGTCGAACTCTTGCGTCGGCCAAGGGCGTAGTGATAGTGAGCAGTTTTTTCTGCCATTACTTCTCTGCCTTTACATTAAGTTTCTGTGGTTTCTGGGCGGCATGATTATGCTCGGCACCGGCATAGACCTTGAGTCGCTTCAGTCGGTCATCGCGCAGCTTGTTGACGGGCAGCATGCCACGAATAGCGTGCTCGATAACGTGAGTCGAATCTTTGTCCATCTGGTGACGCAGTTTGGTTTCCTTTAGTCCACCAGGAAAGCCACTATGACGGTAGTACATCTTGTCTTCCATTTTGTTGCCCGTGACAACCAGGTTGTCTGCATTGACAACAATGACGAAGTCACCGGTGTCGATATGCTTGGTAAACGTTGGCTTACCCTTGCCGGTCAACAATGTGGCGGCTACGGTAGCCAGACGGCCCACGGGAGCTTCGGCGGCATCGATAACGTACCACTTGCGAGTTACGTCTGATGGTTTTGCGCTAAAAGTTTTCATTATTGAGCCTCCTTTTTGGCAGGAGTTTTCTTGGCTACTGGTTTCTTGATGGTAGCTGGTTTTGCGGCAGGTGCTTCAGCCTTTTTCTCTACGGCTTTCTTGGCAACGGGCGCTTCTTTGAGGTCGTCTACAAAACTTATGCGAGCTAGCTGGGCGTTGTCGCCACGACGAGCCACAGTGCGCTCAATGCGCAGATGGCCGCTAACGCGTCCTTTTAGCTTTGGTGCAATCTCGTCAACCAATTTATGAGCGACTGCAACTGTTTGCAGACTGCTAATAACCTGACGGCGGTTATGTAAATCACCCTTTTTAGCTTTGGTGATCAGGCGTTCCACGTAGGGCACGACTTCTTTGGCCTTGTGCAAGGTAGTCTCTATAGACTCATGCTTGATAAGGCTCTCAGCCAGACTCTTGATAAGAGCTTGGCGTTGGTCGCGTTCGCGGTGGAATTTCCTTCCTTTATATCCGTGACGATGCATCTTAGAGCTCCAGCTCCGCTAGCTTTTCTTTGACTTCATCCAGCGCTTTGCTGCCGAAGCCTTTCAGTTCACGTAGCTCTGAATCGCTGAGCGAGAACAAGTCACGCAAAGTGTGGATCTCGTTGTTGATCAGGGCATTGGTGGTGCGGGCGCTCAGGTTCAGGTCTTCGATAGGAGTCATAAGTTCAGGAGCGTCATCGTTGGTGGCAGCGTCATCGTCGCCAGTAGGGCTGATAGGCGCAGCACTCTCGACGCGAGTTTGTCCAGCCAGGGCAGTGTACTGGTTCACTAGAATTGCAGCAGCTTCTTCAAAAGCGTCGCGTGGGGTAATTGAGCTATCGGTATCAATGGTAAGCAGTAGCTTATCTAGATCGGTCATCTGGCCAACGCGGGTGTTCTCTACCTTGTAGCGAACACGTACAACTGGGCTAAAGATAGCGTCAACTGCAATCATGTCACTAGCCTTCTTGGCAGTACCTTCTTCGATGGTACGGTAGCCACGGCCGGTTTCTACCACCAGGTCCATGACAAGCGACGTCTTATCATCGTCGATAGTAGCAATCACATGGTCGGGATTGACTACTTCTACGTCAGCGTTTAGCTGGATGTCTTTGGCGGTAACAGGGCCTTTGCCCTTTTTGGTAATGCGCAAGGACTGAGCTTCGCTGCCGAAAACGCGGAAACGGATACCCTTTAGGTTGAGCATAATATCAACTACGTCTTCTCGCACGCCCTTTAGGGTGGTGAATTCGTGGGTTGCGCCTTCTACTTTAAAGGCTGTGATAGCGGCGCCAGCAATGCTGGATAGTAGTACGCGTCGCAAGCTGTTGCCGAGGGTCATGCCATAGCCGGTGTGGAGTGGCTCGACTGCGAAAGTGGCGCTACTTGGACTGTGGTCGTCTACTTTAACAACGCCTGGTGTGTGAATTATCTTTGACATATTTTCTCCTAGCCTCCCTTAGCGTGAGTAGTATTCCACGATTAGTTGTTCGTTTAAGTCTGGCTCGGCTTCCTCGCGGGTAGGCACGCCAGTAATGGTTATTTCGAATTTCTTGCGATTAACTTTCAACCATCCGGGAGTTTCTGATGGTGCAGGGCTGACGTCGTCAATCTTCTTGAAGTATTCAGTCGCCTTGCTGTGGTCACGTACTGTTAAAACATCTCCAGCCTTCATGCGGATAGACGGGATATCTACGCGACGGCCGTTCAGCGTAAAGTGACCATGGGTTACGAGCTGGCGAGCTGCCCGTCGTGACGGTGCAAGCCCTGCTCGGTAGACTGCGTTATCAGCACGCTGTTCTAGGTACTGCAACAAAACCTGTCCGGACTGGCCGGGTGTGCGGCTAGCTTCTTTCATGAGATTACTGAATTGTTTTTCCAGTAAGCCATACAAGCGCTTTACTTTTTGTTTTTCACGCAGCTGCAAAGAGTATTGACTCGACTTGTTGCGCTGATATCGTCCGCCCTGCTGTCCAGGAGGCCCGGTGCGCTTGGCCAAAGCCTTGTGGGCTTTGGGATGCAGCGCATAGCCTTCGCGGCGTGACATTTTAACGATAGATTGGGTATCTCGTGCCATATCTGTCTCCTATACCCTTCGTGCCTTACGTGGACGAACGCCACCGTGGGGTACGCCTGTTACATCTTTGATGGTTTCAACTTGAATGCCAAGGTTGGTTAGGCTGCGAACGGCTGCTTCGCGGCCGAGGCCCACACCCTTTATATATACATCTACCTTGGTAAGACCGTGGAGCTGCTTGACGGCAGTTCCAGCCTTTTCGGTAGCTATTTGGGCAGCATACGCTGTGCCCTTCTTGCTACCGCGGAAACCGCAGGCACCGGCACTGCTATTTGCTAGAGCGCCACCCTTGGTGTCGGTAAAGGTAATGATCGTGTTATTGAACGTTGCCAAGACATGCATCTGTCCAGTAGGCACAGAGCGCTTGGCTTTCTTCTTCTTGGTTGCTGTAGGTAGGTCTGCCATTTGTCCTTATTCCTATGTCTTAGACGCTGATTTAGGTTGTGCGCCGCCCACTGCTACTTTGCGACCGCGGCGTGTGCGACCGTTAGTACGAGTACGCTGGCCCCGGGAAGGCAAATTATTCTTGTGGCGAATGCCCCGATAGCTGTTGATATCTTTTAAGCGCTTGACGTTGCCGGCAACAATACGTTGCAGTTCACCCTCAACCGTTAGTTTCTCGTTGATAGTGTCCTGGATACGACCAACTTCTGCGTCGGTCAGATCCTTGACTCGCACGGTAGGCTCTACCTTTGCGGCTGTCAGGACTTCGCCCGCAGTCTTAGGGCCAATACCGAACACATACGTCAGAGAGATTTGGACCTGTTTGTTATCAGGAATGGTTACTCCGGAAATACGAGCCATTAGTGACCTCCTTCGGGGCTTGCTAATGCGCCATCCTTAATAATTTTGAATGACTTCGTCATTACTACCCCTGCCTTTGCTTGTGCTTTGGCTTAAATTTGTTAATAACATAAAGTCGTCCTTTGCGGCGGACGATCTTGTCATCGGGACTGATTTTTTTGACACTTGCACGCACTTTCATGCGGATCATTGCTCCTCTCAAGCGGTCAATGACACACTGCTTAATATTTATAAGTTATGACTTGCGGTACGTTATCCGACCCTTCGTAAGATCGTAAGGAGTCAATTCTACCGTAACGCTGTCACCGGGTACGAGACGAATGTAGTGTTTTCGCATCTTGCCAGCAACATGGGCTATGATCTGGTGACCGTTCTCGAGTTCCACGCGGAATTGAGTCCCTGGGAGGGCCTCAGTTACTACTCCCGCTAATTCGATTACTTCCTTATTTTTGGCCATACAGATATAACGTCGCCCAATTATAGCAAATTACACTACAGTTTGTAAAGGGGTTATAAGGGGACGCAAAAATGAGAGTTTGCGACATTATTTATTTGACTTCTTACGGCCCGGCAGAAAACGAAGGCGTCGTGCACCAGTAGCAGCCAGGGCGGGTTGGTCTTGATCATAGAAGAAGTCGGGTTGTTCATACTGGTCGTATGTGACCATAAGAGCACGTGATTCTATCTGGCGCAGCGTTTCAAGGGCTACAGACACTAGAATCAAGATGCTGGTGCCACCGAGGGCGATATTGGTCTCTAGGAAAACTTGTCCGATGATTGGAATAAGTGCTAGGAAACCAAGGGCAATTGCCCCAAAGAGCGTCAGGCGATTTAGGACTTTGGCCAGATACTTCTCTGTTGAGTTACCTTGGCGAACCCCTTCGATAAACCCACCTTGCTTCTGTAAGTTCTCGGCAATTTCCTTACTGTTGAAGGTGATGCTTGTATAAAAGAACGTGAACATAAAGACCAAGACAAAGTAAGTAATGGGATAAATATAGGGCGTAATGCCTTCCTGTAGGAAGGTCTGCGGACTAGGTGTCTGGAACCAGGCGGCCAGGTTGGTGCCAATTGACTGCAGCCGAGCGCTACCTGCGCTGGTCAGGAGCTGCCCAGCAAATGCTGGGACACTCAGGAAGGCGACAGCAAAGATAATAGGTACCACGCCAGCTGTAATGAGCTTGACGGGTAGTATGGTCGATACGCCGCCGTAAGCTCGGCTGCCCTGGATGCGCTTGGCATAGTTGATGGTGATTTTACGCGAGGCTTCGTTAAGTTTGACGATCAGTACGGTGATGACAACGGTGGTGATCAGCAAAACTGCACCAATAATGGCGTTGTGACGGTCTACGGCGAACTGCCAGCCAAAGAGGTTTACCTTGTTGGCGCCACTGAAGATACCAGTAACAAGGCTGGTGATAGTCGTTGGTAGCTGGCTGACAATGCCAATGGTAATGACCAGTGAGATACCGTTTCCTACACTTTGTTCGGTGATGAGTTCACCTAGCCACATCACTAGCATGGCGCCACCGGTCAGTGCTGCGACCATCAAAACCCATTGGGTAATGGATGTATTGGCGGTGATGTCGCCGATGCCACCAATCTGAAGCGCAGACTGGCGGACTAGATAGATGGCACCAATAGACTGAATGATAGCCAGTGGCAGGGTCAGGATGCGGGTGTACTGGTTAATTTTGCGACGCCCAAACTCACCTTCTTTGTTGAGTGTCTCTAGCTGCGGAATGGCCTTGGTGAGGAGCTGCATGATGATACTGGCGTTGATGTATGGCCCCAGGCCAATCAGCATAATGGAGAAATTAGCCAAAGCTCCTCCAGACAAAACATCTATAAAACTAAGGAGTTCGGGGGTATCTTTAGAGCTAAAGAGATTCTCTAGAACTTGTTTAAGGGTTTCAGGGTCGCTCAAAGGAATCGGAATATGAGCAAGGACGCGAAATATTAATAACATGCCAAGCACTGCCAACACGCGGTTACGCATATCGCTGTTTTTAAGTGACTTCCAAATAAGCTTCCAGTTCATGTGTTTCCCAAAGATTCTCCGGTTGTTTTGTGTAAACTCACTCCAGTATACATGACGTGTTATTCGGAGCCCACCCCAAGGCAATATTTTGGCCAGAAAACTGCCATTTTTTGCTGGTTTCGCTTAAAAATCATCAGCTTTCAGTCTCAAAAATTACCATGAGGTGGGCTCTATGCAACAGATATGGCACCTACATCATCCTCTGGTTCAGCCGGTACCCCAATGTAGCCACCGCTTTGGTGTGCCCACAATTCGGCATATATGCCCTTCTTGTCTCTTAGGAGTTCCCTGTGCGTACCAACTTGGACCACCTTGCCCTTATCCATAACCACAATGCGGTCCATGCGCTGAATGGTGCTGAGCCGGTGAGCGATCACTAAGGCGGTCCGGTCTTCCATAAGACTCCATAGAGCTTTTTGAATGAGTTGTTCACTGCGACTGTCTAGAGCACTGGTGGCTTCGTCCAGGACCAGGATGGGGGCGTCTTTTAGAATGGCACGGGCTATGGCCACGCGCTGGCGTTGGCCACCAGACAATTTGACTCCCCGCTCGCCAACTAAGGTGTTGTACCGCTCGGGCAGCTCTTCTATGAACTCCGTGACGTAGGCCATTTTAGCGGCGTGTTTTAGCTCTTTATTGCTAGCAGTAGGTTTGCTGTAGGCAATGTTTTCGGCAATGCTTCGGTGGAACAGTAACGGTTCCTGTGGTACGTATGATATATGGCGACGTAGGTCTTTTTGGGCGATAGACCGAATGTCTTTGCCGGCTATGGCAATGCTGCCGCTCGTGATGTCCATGAATCGAAGTAGCAGTTTGGTCAGTGTTGTTTTGCCGCTGCCAGAAAAGCCAACCAGCCCTACTTTCTCGCCAGGGGCAATGTCTAATGTAAAATCACGCACCGCTACTGCGTCTTTGGCTGTATTGTCATATTTATATGACACGGACTGAAGGGTAACGGGGTATTTGGCTCGTCTTGGTAACTTATCCGGCTTTGCGCTGTCTACGATGGTAGGCTGTATCAGCATGGTTTTTATAGGCTGGTATGCACCACCTACAGCAGATTCATAAGATTTGATAATGTCATTGATATCAATCGTGGCTGCAACCATTTTTACGACGTATAGTTGCACAAGAGCGACGATGGCAATCGATATAGCACCATCCCGGTACATACGACCGGTCATAACCAGCAGAATGGCTGTGGCAAGAGCAACCAAGAAATAACGTCCGGCATCTGCGGGTACAGAGGACATCCATGCAGTAAACTGAGCACGTTCCCAGAGGTTAAGGTTGTGATCAAGCCTTTTACTTTCGTAATCTTCTGAGGCAAAGCTTTTTACGGCCGGCGCTTGTGTTAGCGCATCACCAAGTTTGGCAGCGATAGCGCTACTTTCTTCGCTGACCTTTCGGCGCCACTTTATACGCATACTGCTGGTAAGCATGGTAAATCCTAATACTGACGCCATAGCTCCCAGCGTTACGAGCGCTAGAAGTGGTGATTTGGTTGCAATCACCACAATCCCTCCGACTATGACTACCAGTTGCTTAGGAACGGCCAAAAGGAAAACGCCGCAGTAGTCACCGATAAATGCTTCGCGCAGACGCGAGGCTTGATCGCCCAATGCGCCAAAATAGGTATTGGCATAAAAGTCATAATCTTTGTGTAGGAAGTTGGCAAATACTTCTCTTTGTATGTTCCTGCCAGCCCTGGCAACTGTTCCAATAACCAGGTAGTTACTGATGGCCCACAGGACCGAGAAGATGGCTGCCAGTAGAAGCAGCTGGTACGCATAGCCAGTAATACTGTCAAATTGCCTCTCGATGATGGCCTGCAGGGCGTTGGCAACAACCAGCGGCATCAAGAGGTGTGTTGTCATAAAAGCCGGGAATCGTCCGGACATACCCAGAACAAGCCGAAGCGGGTTGTTGAGGGTGTGCCTCCAGAACAAACGATGTATCTCGCGCGTAATATGTTTGTCGCGCTTTTTTTGGGTCTTATTGCTCATTCGCCCCTACTATAACAAAAGTCACCCGTGAACGAGTGACTTTTTCTCTCTAGCAGCCCACGGTGGGCTACTTGGTTTCTGGCTTTTCTTTTGGCTGACGTTTTACTTGCGGCACTTTGTCAAAGCTACCACCGGCTTTTTGGACGGCTGCAATGGCGCTCTCGCTGGCACCCTGGAGTTTGACGGTAACTTTCTTGGTAATGTCGCCCTGGACTATCAGCTTTACTTTGACGTAGGGGCTGGTGGTTAAGCCAGCTTCTGCGACCGTAAAGTTGTCAGCGGTTTTGCCCGCAAAAGCTTCGAGTTGGCCGGTATAGACGTTCTCGACCTTTGGTCGGTGAGACGTAAAGCCAGGCAACTTAGGCAGTCGCTTAGTAAGGGGTGTCTGGCCACCTTCAAATCCGGGGCGAACACCACCGCTCTTGCGAGCGCCTTGGCCCTTGGTTCCCCGACCGGCAGTCTTACCCTGTCCAGCTGCGATGCCGCGTCCCACTCGCTTGGGGCTGCGCTTTTTGGTTAGGTTTAATTCGTTGTACTTCATTTATTTGGCCTCCACAGCTGTGATGAGACAAACCTTGCGGTTTTTCTCATCGCGCGGGGCGGCGAAATAAATTCGCCCGCTCCGGCTGCTCTTTTCCCTTACTTTCATTTTACGCTCTCCTTGGCTACGGACTTTTTCGTGGAGGTTTTCTTCTCGCCCTGATTCGTCACCCACTTGTCAGCAGGCACAACACTTTGCAGTGCAGCTAGGGTGGCGTAGGCAATATTGATTTTGTTGCTTGAGCCAAGTGACTTGGACAATGCATTCTTGATACCAGTTACTTCCAGCACGGTACGAACAACACCGCCTGCAATCAGACCAGTACCAGGAGCGGCTGGCTTAATGAGGATACGAGCACCACTGACTTTCGTCTCGGCCTCGTGCGGGATAGTGTCGTTGTACATATGGATGGTCACCATACTCTTCTTGGCTACTTCTACGGCCTTGGCAACGGCTGTAGTCACGTCAGCACCCTTTGAGATGCCAATGCCTACCCTACCCTTGTGGTCGCCAAGGACAACCAGCGCGCGGAATCGGAAGCGGCGACCGCCCTTAACCACACGGGCAACACGGTCGATGTTTACAACGCGCTCGTCGAACTGTTTTTCTTCTTGCGGCGGTCGGTTGTCGTGCCGGCCTCTTCGTTGTTCTCTTTGGTCTGCCATATTAGAACTCCAATCCTCCGGCGCGGGCTGCGTCAGCCAGGGCCTTTATGCGGCCATGGTACAGACGGCCACCGCGGTCGAATACGACCTGACGAACTTTGGCAGTCTTAGCCTTTTTTGCAATTTGGGTACCAACCCAGGTAGCGCGCTCGGTCATGGTGCCCAGGGCATCCTTTTGGCCAACCGTACTGATCTGCGCAATGGTTTTGTGAGCGGTATCGTCAATAATCTGTGCACTCACGTGCTTGTTGCTGACGTGCACGCTCAGGCGAGGACGTTCAGCAGTGCCGGACACGGTTGAACGAACACGATTGCGTCGGCGGGAAAGATTCTGGATCTTATGAGTTATTCTGTTCATACTACTTGTCCTTACCTGACTTACCTGACTTACGGATAATCCGCTCGCCAACGTACTTAATACCTTTGCCCTTGTAGGGTTCTGGCTTCTTGAGGGCACGAATCTCAGCGGCGACTTGGCCGACCTGTTGTTTGTCTATGCCAGACACTGTAATAATATTACTTTCTACTTTGGCGGATACGCCCTGTGGCAGTGCGTAATTGACCTCGTGCGAGAAACCAATATTGAACTTCAGACCAGGACCAGCCAACGCTACACGGAAGCCGACGCCGTTTAGCTCTAGCTTTTTCTCAAAGCCTTTGCTGACGCCTTCTATCATGTTGGCAACCAGTGTGCGCATCAGCCCGTGCTTGGCACGGTTTGGCGCTTCGTCATTTATGCGGGTGACGACAACTTGATTGTCTTCTTGTTTAACTGTCACGCCCGGCATGGTGAACTGCTTGAGGGTGCCTTTGCTCCCCGCTACAGTAATCCAGTCAGGGTCGACAGTGATTGTCACGCCGCTCGGTATATCGATGGGCAGTTTTCCTATACGACTCATTACTTTGTTCCTTTAGTAAATCTTACAAATTAATTCACCACCAACACCTTGCTTCTTGGCTTCGGCGCCAGTCATCATGCCCTTGGAAGTGCTAATGATGACAACGCCACGGCCACGCTTGACCGTTGGGATCTGGTCTGCGCTGGCGTAGTAACGACGGCCAGGGGTACTCATGCGCTTGATCTCGGTGATCCGGGAGTTCTTTTGCGGGCCGTTGATGGTAATTTTTAGTGTTTTGCCAACACGTGCGTCTTCGACGTTAACGCTATCTACGTAGCGATTGTCTTTTAGCAGCTTGGCAACAGATTCTTTAACTTTGCTGTGTGGCATGCTGATCTCGCTCTTGCTAACAGCAATAGCGTTACGAATGCGAGACAGCATGTCTGCGATTGGGTCGGTTGATGTAGTACTCACGAAAGCTATCTCCTTTCTTACCAGCTTGATTTTGTTACACCAGGGATTTCGCCCTTGCTTGCGTGTTCGCGGAAACTAATGCGGCTCAGGCCGAATTGGCGCATAAAGCCACGCGGCCGGCCGGTTTCGACACACCGGTTCTTGCGCCGTGTGGGCGAACTGTTGCGCGGCAGATTATGCAGACCGTCGCGGTCGCCAACCTTTTTCAATTCGGCTCGCTTGGCTGCAAAGCGATCTGCCATCTTTTGGCGCTTCAAATCGCGGGCAATCATAGATTTCTTAGCCATTACTTAGCTCCTTTCTGAAAGGGCATACCAAACTTTTCTAGCAATGCACGGGCATGTGCGGGTTCTTGGCAGGTGATTACAAATACCACTTGCATGCCATGGACGGTTGTTGTCTCTTCAAAGGTAAGCTCAGGAAAGACTGATTGGTCGGTGAGGCCCAGGCTAAAGTTGCCGGACTTGTCAAAGGCAGTGGTCTTAACGCCGTGGAAGTCACGAAAACGTGGTAGCACAATGTTAATCAGGCGATCCATGAATTCGTACATATAGTTACCGCGTAATGTAACTTTTAGGCCGATCTTGTTGCCTTCGCGCAGCTTGAAACCGGCGATAGAATTCTTGGCAACAGTCTCTATGGGTTGCTGGCCGGTGATCTTGCGAAGTGTATTGGCGGCAACTTCCATGATCTTTTTGTCGTCCTTGGCTTTGCCAAGTCCAACGTTCAGAACAATCTTTTCCAATTTTGGAACCTGGTTGCGGTTAGGGAGCTCAAGCTCCTTCTGTAGCTCGTCGGCGAACTTGCTGGTGTACAGAGCTTTCAGGCGTGCAGCAGTTGCTGGCGCTTTTGTAGCGGTTTTTGCTTCAGCCATTATTTGATCTCCTTCCCAGACTTCTTGGCGATGCGAGTCTTTTTACCGTCTTTGTCGACTTTGTAGCCAATACGTGAGGGCTTGCCGCCGTCACTGATGCCAACCTTGCTGACATCTATAGGCTTGGTGATTTCCAGGATGCCGCCCTGAGGGTGAGCTCGGTTTGGCTTCTGGTGTTTCTTGACGATATTGATACCCTCAACGGTCACTTTGTTGAGGCTAGGGTGTACGGCAGTAATCTTGCCGGACTTGCCCTTATATTTGCCTGCACGAACGACGACAGTGTCGCCTTTCTTTAGGCGAATTTTATAGATCTGATCACTCATTATAGGACCTCCGGTGCTAGGCTGATGATCTTGGCATAGCCTTGGTCACGCAGTTCGCGTGGGACTGGGCCAAAGATACGGGTAGCCTTGGGGTTTTTATCGTCACCGATAATAACAGCTGCATTATCGTCAAACTTAATGGTCGAGCCATCCTTGCGACGAATGGTGTCCTTGGTGCGTACAACAACTGCACGGATAACTGACTTCTTTTTGACGGTACCAGTTGGACTGGCTTGTTTGACGGTAGCCACAATAACATCGCCTACACGGGCGTAGCGCCGACGGGTGCCGCCCAGTACGCGGATGCATAGGATTTCCTTGGCACCGCTGTTATCACAGACACTGAGGCGAGATTCTTGCTGAATCATTACTTCTTCTCCTCGGCTTCCGTTTCTTCTTTTTCTTTGGTGCCAGTCACTTCTGCTACTGCTTTGTCGACGGTTTCGACGTGCTGAATGGCGGCGTGCTCGATCACTCGCTTGAGCGTGTGACGTTTGCGAGCACTCAGGGGACGGGTTTCGGAAATCTCAACACGGTCACCTGTGTGTGCCTCGTTTTGCTCGTCGTGAGCCATAAACTTCTTGCTGGTGGTGTACTGCTTCTTATAAACCGGATGGGTCTTTCTGGTATCAACCCGGACAACAATTGTCTTGTCGGCTTTGTCAGACGCAACCACACCCACTAATGTACGTGCCATTATTTTGCCCCCTTCGGGGTAATGAGACAAACCTTGCGGTTTTTCTCATCGCGCAGCATGCGGAATAAATCCGCATTCTGGCTGCTCTTTTCCCTGAGGACCATGGAAAAACTCATTATTTTGTCTCCTTTGCGAGCTGCTCACTCAGAACGGTCAGCATACGTGCCAGTTCTTTGCGCTTTGTGCGCACGACTTTGACGTTGGTGACTTCGCCCATGTGAAGACCGCGCTTTAGTTCGGCGATTTCTTCACGGAGCTTAGTACTTCCGTTTGCTAGCTCTGTGGTTGATAATTTACGAATTTCAGTCATTTTTTGCATCTTAAACATCCTCCTTCACCAAGAATTTGGTCTTGACAGGGAGTTTGTGGGCAGCCAGGCGCATTGCCTCGCGTGCAGTTTCTTCTGGCACACCTTGCATCTCGAACATAATGGTGCCGGGACGGACTTTGGCTACGAAGAATTCTGGGTTACCTTTGCCGCTACCCATCTTGGTACCGAGCGCCTTGCGGCTGACAGGTGTGTGTGGGAAGATACGAATCCAGATTTTACCACCACGTTTCACGTAGCGGGTCATTGCCTGACGAGCGGACTCGATCTGACGACTGGTGATGCGCTCGTGACCTTGGGCTTGCAGGGCAAACTGACCAAAGGCAATATGATTGCCAGTGGTGGCGGGTCCGCGAACGCGGCCCTTGAACACCTTACGGTGTTTGGTTCGGTTCGGGATAAGCATATTAGTTTACCTCCCCTTTGCAAGCCATGAGACAAACCTTGCGGTTTTTCTCATCGCGCAGGACGCGGAATGAATCCGCGTTCTGGCTGCTCTTTTCCCTTAAAACAACAGAAGAAATCATATTAATTAACCTCCCCTTTGTAGATCCAGACCTTGATACCGATAATACCGGCACCTGGATACTTGGCACGGGCTGCGTGGTAGTCGACATCAGCACGAAGGGTGTGCAGTGGCACTGAGCCTTCGACTGTTTTCTCGCGGCGAGACATTTCGGCACCGCCGAGGCGTCCGGCTATTTCAATACGGATGCCTTTGGCACCAGCGCGCATGGTTGCGCCTGCGGACTGTTTCATGGCTCGCCGGAAAGCAATACGGCGCTCCAACTGGTGGGCGATGTTCTCGGCAACGAGCTTGGCGTACAGTTCTGGCTTTTTGATTTCTTCAATATTTACACGAGCCGGGAAACCATAGATTTTCTCTATAGCTGCCTTGAGCTCCTGGGCGCCTGCGCCACCGCGACCGATAACTACACCGGCCTTGGCGGTGGTGATAGTGACTGATACCAGGTTAGGCGAACGTTCGATGTCTACCTTGTTGATAGCACCACGTGAACCGACCTTGTCTTGGATTAGTTTGCGGATCTTGAGGTCTTGGCCCAAGAACTTTGCATAGTCGCGCTTGGAAGCGAACCACTTGCTGCGCCAGTCTTTATTGACCTGAAGACGCATGCTAATTGGATTTACCTTCTGTCCCATTATTTTGTCTCCTTTTTCGCAGATGATGCTGACTTTTTGGCTGCTCGCTGCTCGCCATCGACGACTACATGAATATGGCTGGTGCGTCGCTGGAATGGCAATGCGCGACCATGAGCTGCGGGACGGTACCGTTTAAAACGAGGGCCAGGGCTGACCTGGATGGACACAATCTGCAAGGTGTCTGCCTTGTAGTTGTGGTTGTGGTCGGCGTTAGCCCGGGCACTTTCGATAACTTTCTTGACAGGCAATGCCGAGCGACGAGGGGTGTGCTGAAGGATTGTCAGCGCGTCAGCTACGGTGCGGCCACGAACCAAAGCGGCTACAACACCGACTTTGCGTGGGCTCATGCGAACGCCTTTAGCGATAGCGGTAACTGCCATTACTTCTTGCCTTTCGCGAGCTTGCCGCCATGACTGCGGAATTTACGGGTTGGGCTAAACTCGCCGAGTTTGTGACCAACCATGTTTTCGGTAACGAATACTGGTACATGAACTTTGCCATTGTGTACAGCAATAGTACGGCCAACAAAGTCTGGGCTGATGGTGCTCGAACGAGCCCATGTCTTGATGATGGTGCGGTCTTCATTACCCAGTGCGGCCACTTTCTTGGCGAGCTTGGGATCTATGAATGGCCCTTTTTTGAGTGAACGACTCATCTATATACTCCCTTATTTCCTCTTCGCCGCGTGACGGCTCTTTAAGATAAACTTGGTTGTGCTCTTGCGGCGGCGGGTCTTGAAGCCCAGGGTCTTTTGGCCCCAAGGGGTCTTGGGAGCTGTACCGTGGTTCTTACCACCACCGACGCCGTGACGGCCACCATCACCACCACCATGAGGGTGATCGGCCGCGTTCATAACAACACCACGCACACCTGGGCGCTTGCCCTTGTGGCGATTGCGTCCTGCTTTACCAATCTTGATGTTCTGATGTTGTTCGTTGCCAATAACACCTAAACTGGCGGTGCAGTTAATGTTGACCAGACGGACTTCACCAGAGGGCAATTTGACCTGGGCGTAAGTTCCTTCTTTGGCCATCAGCTGGGCACTGTTGCCAGCGCTGCGGGCTAATTGGGCACCACGACCAGGTTGCAGTTCGATGGCGTGGATAACGCTACCAACTGGAATGTTTTTGAGCGGTAGGCGGTTGCCGTTTTCGATGGCAATTTCTTCGCCACTGGCAATGGTTTGACCAACTTTCATATCCTTGGCAGCCAATACATAGTGGTACACGTTGTCTTGGTCTTTGACGCGCGCAATACGAGCGCTGCGGTTAGGGTCGTATTCGATATGTTCGATAGTTGCCGTAGTACCTGCGGGCAGGTTGAAGTTAATCAGGCGATAGAACTTACGGACACCACCACCGCGGTGGCGAGTAGTAATACGGCCCTGGTTATTACGGCCAGAATGCTTTTTCTTGATGACTGTCAAGGACTTCAGTGGCTTCTTGGTGGTAATAGCACTCATGTCCTGAGTGGTCATACCGCGCTGACCAGGAGTGGTAGGCTTGTATGCTTTAATGGCCATTATTTCTTCTCCTTTTTGGCAGCCTTGGCAGCTGGCTTCTCGTCTTCAGTAGCCTTGAAGATGGCAATAGAGTCGCCCGTTTTCAGGGTGACGTAGGCCTTCTTGATGGTGTTGGTGCGGCCGGCAATAGCACGACCACCCTTGCGGACGGTTCGTTTTGCCTTGCCTTTAGTGACGGTTGTATTAACGGCAGTAACGGTTACGCCATACTGAGTAGCCACAGCTGAAGCAATTGCTTGCTTGCTGGTTTCTTTGGGTACTACGAATACGTAGACGCTTTTGCCGTCTTGGCTCATGGCATAAGCTTTCTCGCTGATGCGAGGTTTTAGAATCATAGTCTTATCCATTACTTATCACCTCCCAGCCACTCATGGACGATGTCGAGGGCTTTCTTGCTCACTACAATGGTGTCAGCGTTTATGACATCATAGACATTCAGGTACTTGGCGTGTATAGCTTTGACGTTCTGGAGGTTGCGTGTTGCGCGCTCGACCAAGGTGTCCTTATTGCTTACGACAATCAGGGTATTGCCCTTTGCTTCGATCCTCTCCAGGAGTTTGATGGTTGGCTTAACAGTGCCATCCTTACACTCAAAAGTCTCGATAACTTTAATAGCGCTGGTATCTGCTTTCAGGCTGAGAGCCTGGCGGATGGCCAGACGCTTTGCTGTAACATGCAGTTTTTGCTTGTAGTTTTCTTGGCCAGTAGGACCAAAGGCGATACCACCACCGCGCCAAATAGGGTTACGGCTTGAGCCAAAACGAGCCCGGCCAGTACCCTTTTGTTTCCATGGTTTCTTACCACCACCACTAACAAGACCGCGAGTCTTTGTCTGTGCCAAGTTCCCGCGGCCGTTTGCCAAGTATGCTACATAAGCTACTTGAATGAGCTCATGGTTCTCTGGCATCACTGAAAAGACAGCCTTGTCGAGCTTGGCTGGAGTAGAAGCCTTGGCACCGGCTTTTGTATAAGTAGGTACAGCCATCTTATTTTGCCTCCTTGATAAGGACAATGCCCTTGCGTGGGCCTGGAACAGCGCCGGTTACACCAATAACACCAAGGTCGGTGTCTACCAAAGCAACCCGCAAATTCTGAACAGTTACTTGCTCTGCGCCCATCTGTCCGGCCATTTTCTTGCCTTTCAGGATGTGCTGCGGATACATAGAGCCAATAGAACCGGGCTTGCGGGTATCGCCTTTGCCACCGTGTGTTTTGCGCTGCCGATGAAAGTTGTGACGCTTGATGGTACCAGCCCAGCCTTTACCTTTGCTGGTGCCGGTGACAGTTACGATGTCCCCAACTTCAAAAATGTCGGCCGAGATGCTCTCGCCGACTTTGATACTTTCATCAACCTCTGCAATGCGGAATTCGCGCACGAGCTTTGGCTGTACCTTTGATGGTTTGAAGTGACCAGCCTGGGCCTTGCCCATGGCTTTGTTTTCTTCGGTGCCGAGCTGAACAGCTGTATAGCCGTCAGTTTCCTCGGTCTTCACCTGCGTAATGACACAGGGACTAGCGGAAAGCAAGGTAACGGCTTGAACTACGCCATCTTCTGCGATGGTACTGGTCATGCCAACCTTTCTGGTGATAAGAGCTTTCATAGCAAACCTTACTTGTTATTTAATTCCCTTAAGTGTCACGAATGCGTGACACAAAAACGCTTGGTGTTGGCTGGTTTCTACCTCTGTTAGGGGCAGACCTATGCCACTCACCAAGTCCGGGAACTTTTGATATACCGCTACAGATTAGCATAGTTTGCTAACCTCTGTCAATGTGTTGATAATTCCACTACGAATTATGTGGCAACGTAGACGCCAAACGGTGCCCAAAAGCCAATGAGCATGGCCACGAGCAGTACGGCATACCCAATCTTGCGATCCAGCTGAATGTGGTCATGACTGGCAAATACCAGGCCGATGAAAAAGCCGATAGGAATAGGTATCTGAGTGTCTTGCCCGTCGGTTATTTTGAGCCAGAGCGACCCAAGCACCAGATACACCACAAGTTTGAGGATATAAATGCTGTCTAATTCCTGTGAGGTTTGTTTCTTTTTTGTTTTTGAGGCCATAAGCGTATTGTACATGATCATATAAGTAAATTGTTGTGTCATCATGGTGGCCAGAGCCAGGGTGTGGATGGCCACCATGATGACACGCTGTCAGTCCGGAAGGGTGTAGCTGCGAGGGTCCCAGTGGGCACGGTTGGTGCCGGCGTGGCGTGGGACAAGCCCCATTAGGTCGGCATAATACCACCTGCGTCCCTGGGGGTCCTCGAAGTGGGCGATGTACGGTGATCTGGAGAGGCACACGGCGTCTCGGCCATCGTCATCGTGTCCGATCTCGGCCACGATGCCGTGCACTTGGATGCTGCCGCGGGTGCAGACCTTCATGCCCACTTGGACCTCGCCGAGGTTCAGCGGCACACGCCTGTGGTCGGCAACGTTCGTCGCCCGGACGGGGGTGTGATCTGGGAGGTCGGTCGGCCAGAACGCTTCGCGCAGGACGCGTGCGGCGTTGGTCAGGATCTGCATGCTGGTGCCTCGGTGAGCCGGCAGGATCTGGGCACAGAGGTGGGCCGGGTTTCGAGCTTCACGCTTGACGCCGATTGCCCAGTGCACACCTTCCATGCCAAGATTGACTTCACCGTGGAAGCCTTGGGGGAAGAGCTTGCCGAGGTCTAGCTCCGCGTTGTTGCTGTAGACGTTGTAGCAGCCCGGTCGGACGAGTTCGTAGCAGAAGTCTCCGTCCAGGAGTTCACCGCTGTCGGGGACGGTGGAGGTAGCAGGCACAAGGCCTCCTTGGTCTGGTCGAATGGGACAAGTTGCGGTCGATGCGAGGAGCAAGCCTTGCTGCCAAACGGCAAGACTTGCTCCTCGCATCAAACACCCTTCTCTGGTACTGACATATAAAAGTACCTCTGCTATTCACAGAGGTACATATTATAGCATAAAATAACTATTTATGCAACGAATGTTACATCTTAATTTCGGCGTCGCAACCAGCTGGCAGGCTCAAGTTCATGAGGCTGTCGATGGTCTTGGGGGTGGGCTCTAGGACGTCGATAAGGCGTTTGTGTACGCGCATCTCGAATTGCTCACGTCCTTTTTTGTAGACGTGCGGGCTTTTGACAACGGTGTAAAGCGTCTTCTTGGTAGGCAGTGGGATCGGGCCGGCAATGGTGGCGCCGGTACGCAGGGCGGTGTCAACGATCTGCTTGGCAGATTGGTCGATTACTTTATGGTCGTAGGCCTTTAGGCGAATACGAATACGTTGTTTGCCAGCGGGTGCTTCGGTTTTTTTAGCAGCAGTCTTTGCTGCTGGTTTCTTGGCTTCAGCCATAGAACTATCTCCTTGGTGATGTAACATCTTTGAACTGCTATAAGAGAGCATGCACAACGACTTTTAGTCATCACAATTAGTTTATAGATATGATTTTACAACATTTATGCCGGAAATGGAAGGTGCCTACTGGTCTATGTCACCCATAACGGTTGCGGCTAAGTGTTTTATGGCGTCGTTGGTAAGCGCTGGGCAGTTAGCGTCGGCGGGGCCGTTACAACGACCTACTCGGTTTTCGAGTCGGTATGCTAACTCTTCGGACTTGGCGTCATCAAACCGATCTATGCCAGCAACTTTAGGTTTACTACGTAGTCCATCTCTATCCGTGAATATCACCTCGGCAAGTATTACTGGGGTGTCATACGAGTTTTTTGCCCGCCTAATTCCTACCTGGGGTGTGACTTTGCCCGCACACGAGCCTTTGGCGGGACAAGGAGGGCAGAATTCCACCGAACCTCTCAGCGCGCGCCTAATCCTGCGGCGAATAGGGAGCGGACTGACCTCTAGGAGGTCGGGGCTATCAGACGTTTCGCCGGTTTCGTTCATAGTATGTAATAATTCTACGCCAAGCATGTACCAAAAAGAAAACTCTCTCTGGCTGAGGGATCTTTGGGGTGAGTCGCTATGGCTCGGGCATTTTCAGGAGTGCAGCGTGGAGCAAAGGCCGAGCACGAAAAAGGAGCTGTACAAATGGTACTGCTCCTTTTTCTGTCGCAGGTTTTTGCCCGCGATGCGCCCTGACAAATGGGCGAGATACTTATTTGCTGATCTTTGTTACTACTCCGGCGCCAACAGTACGGCCACCTTCGCGGATAGCGAAGCGTAGACCTTGTTCCATGGCGATAGGTGCAAGCAACTTGACCTTGAAGGTGATGGTGTCACCAGGCATGACCATTTCTTTGTCGGCTGGTAGTTCAACCTCGCCAGTTACGTCCGTGGTGCGGAAGTAGAACTGAGGCTTGTAACCCTTGAAGAATGGAGTATGACGTCCACCTTCTTCTTTAGTCAGAATGTACACCTCGGCGTCAAACTCAGTATGAGGAGTGATGCTACCTGGCTTGGCCAAAACTTGACCGCGCTCGATGTCGTCACGCTCGATACCGCGAAGTAGTACACCAACGTTATCGCCAGCTTGACCTTGGTCTAGCTGCTTCTTGAACATTTCAACACCGGTTACAACAACCTTGCGGGTGTCGCGAATACCGACAATTTCAACTTCTTCGTTGACCTTTACGATGCCTTGCTCGACACGGCCGGTAGCAACAGTACCACGACCCTTGATGGAGAAGACGTCTTCGATGGGCATCAGGAAGGGCTTGTCTAGTTCTCGCTTTGGCTCTGGGACGTAATCATCCATAGCTTTAACGAGTTCCATAATAGCGTCTTCGTCAGCTGCTGAGCCTTCGAGGGCCTTGGTAGCGGAGCCCTTGATGATAGGTGCGTCTTCGTCAAAGTCATACTTGGCAAGCAATTCACGGATGTCCATTTCTACGAGCTCTACGAGCTCTGGATCTGCGAGGTCCATCTTGTTCATAAAGACTAAGATGCTTGGAACACCCACTTGCTTGGCAAGCAGTACGTGTTCGCGGGTCTGAGGCATAGGGCCATCAGCTGCAGAAACAACTAGTACGGCACCGTCGATCTGAGCGGCACCAGTGATCATGTTCTTGACGTAGTCGGCGTGGCCGGGCATGTCAACGTGAGCGTAGTGACGCTTTTCTGACTCGTATTCCTGGTGAGAGGTAGCAATGGTAATACCACGAGCTTTTTCTTCAGGTGCCTTGTCAATTTCGTCGTACTTGACGGCTTGGTTTACTTTGCTGGGAAGCTTTTTAGCGAGCACAGCGGTGATAGCGGCGGTCAAGGTGGTTTTGCCGTGGTCTACGTGACCCATGGTACCGACGTTGACGTGTGGCTTGCTTCTGTCAAATGTATCTGCCATAGAGGTAGATCTCCTTAAAATTAATTAGTTGCATGAGCATAGATAACTCACACGAGTTACCGGATAATCTTATCTGATATCGCCCCAGTTGTAAAGAGGCTTGGGCGACTCTTTGGGCAGGTGCTAACGGGGTGGATTGGAATTTTGATAGTTACCCCTACGAACGGCTGGCGAGTTGGTCGGGTCGGCGTGTTTCCTCTGGAGGGGCTGGTTCGTCAGGGCACACGTCAGCCGCTGCCAGGTCTTGTGGCACGATTTCGTTGTCGTCTTTTGGTGGAACCATCATAGCTTCAAACACTTGGTCGCCTAGCCTAACGAACCATTGCCGGGCTCGCTCTTTTATGGCATCTGTGAGCCTTTCGGCCGCTCTTTGTCCAGGAAATTCCATGGTTACTTCCCTGCTTTGGCAACGATTGCTTCTGCTACGTGGCTTGGCACGTCAGCGTAATGATCCAATTCCATGCTGGAACTAGCGCGACCTTGGGTATTGCTGCGGAGGTTGGTAGTGTAACCAAACATTTCGCCAAGTGGTACAAATGCAGTGATTTCTTTGATGCCGGCGCTGAGATCTTCCATGGACTCTATGCGTCCGCGTTTGCTGTTGAGGTCTCCGATAACGTCACCCATGAATTCTTCAGGGGTGACGACTACGACCTTCATGACAGGTTCTAGGAGTACGGGATTGGCTTTTTTGGCACCTTCTTGGAGGCCCATACTGCCGGCGATCTTGAAGGCCATTTCGTTGGAGTCAACATCGTGGTAGCTGCCGTCGTAAAGCTCAGCCTTGATATCTACCATGGGGTAGCCGGCAATAACGCCGTTGTTCATGGCTTCTTTGATACCTTCTTGGACGGGCTTGATGTATTCATTGGGAACAATACCACCCTTGATGGAGTTGATGAACTCAAAGCCTTTGCCGGCCTCGTTCTGGCTGAGGCGTAGCCATACATGACCGTATTGCCCGCGACCACCACTCTGGCGGATAAACTTGCCCTCTGCCTCGACGGCGTCTTTGCGAATGGTTTCGCGGTAGGCAACTTGTGGCGCACCAATGTTGGCCTCTACGGAGAATTCGCGCTTCATGCGGTCTACTAGGATCTCCAGATGCAGCTCGCCCATGCCGGAGATGATAGTCTGGCCGGTCTCGTCGTCTACTCTGATACGGAAAGTGGGGTCTTCTTCTGCCAGGCGCTGTAGGGCTAGGCTCATCTTTTCTTGGTCAGACTTGGTCTTGGGCTCTATGGCGATAGACACGGGAGGTTCTGGGAAGGTGATGCTCTCGAGAACGATTGGGTTATTGGGATCTGCCAGGGTGTGACCCGTTGTGGTGCCCTTGAGGCCCACGATAGCGGCAATGTCACCGGCTTCTACTTCGGTAACGTCTTCGCGTTTGTCGGCCTGCATACGAACGATGCGGCCTACGCGTTCTTTCTCGCCGGTAGAAGTGTTCAGTATGTAAGAGCCAGCGATCAGCTTGCCGGAATAAACACGGAAGTAAGCGAGTTTACCCACAAATGGGTCGGTGGTGATCTTGAACGCCAGACCAGCCATGGGCTGGTCAGCATCGGGCTTGCGCTCGATTTCGTCACCAGTTTTGGGGTGGGTGCCCCAGGTTGAGCCACGGTCGAGGGGTGATGGCAAAATATCTACCACCATATCGAGGACTTTTTCTACGATAACACCACGGCCGTCGCCACCAGTGACGGGATAAAAGTCACCCGCCAGCGTGGCTGTGCGGATAGCTTGCCTAACATCAGCTTCACTCAGACCTTCTTCGCCAACCTCGAAGAACTTCTCGAGTATGGCTTCGTCTTCGGCGACAGCGTTTTCGATGAGGAGGCTGCGGTACTTGGCAACCTTGTCTTTCATGTCTTCAGGGACTTCGGTTTCTACAAGTTCTTTGTCGGTGAATTCTTTGTAGGTGTACGCCTTTTGACTGACCAGGTCTATAATGCCGTTAATAGACTGTTCAAAGCCGATAGGCAGGTGGATGGGAAATGCGCGCTTGCTCAGGCGGGCATGAATGGTGTCGAGTGATTTGTAGAAATCGCCACCAGTTTGGTTGATCTTGTTGATAAAGCAGACACGAGGCACACCGTACTTGGTAGCCTGGCGCCAGACAGTTTCTGACTGAGATTCCACGCCCATCTTGCCGTCAAAGACAACAACTGCACCGTCTAGAACGCGCAACGAACGTTCTACCTCGACGGTAAAGTCGATGTGTCCCGGGGTATCGATGATATTGATCTGGTGATCTCTCCAGTAGCAAGTAACGGCAGCAGACACAATAGTAATACCACGCTCGCGCTCTTGAGCCATCCAGTCTGTGGTGGTTTCGCCCTCATGAACGGCACCAATTTTGTGCTTAAGCCCCGTGCGGTACAGAATACCTTCGGTTGTAGTTGTTTTGCCGGCGTCAATATGAGCAATAATGCCAATGTTGCGGAGCTTATCGAGTGGGTATTTTTTTGCTGCCATAATTATCCTATCTTAAGCGTTATGTTCTTTTGTTTCACGGCCATACTCTCTCATGAAAATTGACCCAGCTCATGGGTTCTACGTTGGCTCGGAGTGCGTCATACGTTGTTTCTAATTCGGTATCTACTGGGTCGAGATGAAATACACGGGTGGCAATGAGGTCGGCCGCTCCGCGAGCGGCGAGCGGTACGTTGGTGTAATCGTCCCGACTCAGTCTATCTACCATTTCTGGGTCAAAATGAAAGGTGCCTTGCCTTGTTTCTGGTTCTTCGGTGGGGTCACCTAATTTTGGCACTTTGATTTCACCACTAAAGATTACGTCACCTTCCTGCAGGTGGTCACGTAAGATAACGCCCACTCCCATGACGGGTGGTGTACGCCTGCGAGTGCGACCTACATTTAGGAATAGCAGAAATTCGTCGCCGGGCTGAATAAGGCCACCAAGCCGATTCCTTTCGGGCTGGCTGATACCTAGGTGTGCGTGAATATCTTCAAAGGAGGCACGGCGGCGCGACACTCGCTTGCCAGCTGGCCGCCCAATGTGCTGATCTATGACGACACTTTTTCCGGTGCGAACTTCTGCGGACATGTTAGCTCCGCGCAAAGTGGGCAAAGGCGCGGTTGGCCTCGGCCATTTTGTGGGTGTCTTCTTTTTTCTTAACGGCTGCGCCGGTGCTGTTGTAGGCGTCAACGAGTTCTAGAGCGAGACGCTTCTGCATGCTCATGCCTTTGCGGGCACGGGCTGCGGCTACGAACCACATCATAGTCAGGTGGTTTTGGCGCTGACCTTTAACCTCGAAAGGAATCTGGTAGTTGGCACCACCTACGCGACGAGAACGAGTCTCCATGGAGGGGCGAACATTTTGCATAGCTTGGGTAAACACCTCTACAGGGTTTTTGACCTTGAGAGTGTCGGCTGCTTCTTGCATGCCGTTATATACCAGGCGCTCGGCCAATTGCTTTTTACCATTCAGCATGACACGGTTGATCAGGCGCTGGACCATAACGTCGTTGTATAGACGGTCTGGGTTGATAGGACGAACGAGTGATTTGGTAACTTTACGAGGCATCTTACTTGCTCTCCTTCGGAGTAATGAGACAAACCTTGCGGTTTTTCTGTACCCCACAAAACAGGTTTTGCGGGGACCCCGTTTCATCGCGCAGGACGCGGAATGAATCCGCGTTCTGGCTGCTCTTTTCCCTTAAGGCTGCGAAAGACATTACTTGCTCTCCTTCTTGGTGCCGTACTTGCTGCGGCCATTCTTGCGGTTTTGGACACCCTGGAGGTCTAGGGTTCCGCGGACAATGTGGTAACGAACACCGGGAAGGTCCGGTACGCGACCACCACGAACCATGACTACGGCGTGTTCTTGTAGGTTGTGGCCTTCGCCGCCAATGTAAGCCCAGACTTCATAGCCGTTGTTCAGACGAACGCGGGCAACTTTGCGAAGCGCAGAGTTAGGCTTTTTAGGGGTCTTGGTGGTTACCTTGACACAGACACCGCGTTTGAATGGGGCGGGCTTTTCGTAGTTGGTGGTCTTCAGGTTGTTGACCACACGTTGCAGGTGTGGTGACTTAGACTTGGATGTCTTAGCCTTGCGCGGTTTGCGCACTAACTGATTAATTGTTGGCATATCTCTCCTTAGAGATGTGATCTACCGCAGTATACGTATGCCGCGTACAGCTCGGATCACTTAGGTTTGTAATGTAATTTTAACAGATTTACTCGGTACTTTCAAGGCCTAGAGATCATCGTCTTGGGTGGCTCGGGTTCGCTTCTCGGCGTTGTAGCCGGTACCCACAGGGATGCGGCGACCTAGGATAACGTTCTCCTTCAGGCCATACAGGCGGTCGATTTTGCCGCTGGTAGCAGCAGCGATGAGGACGCGTGTGGTGTCTTGGAAGGAAGCGGCGCTCAGGAATGAGTCGGTGGACAGGCTGGCCTTGGTGATACCCAAGAGCAGTTGGATGAACTTGGCGGGCTGCTTCTTTTTCTTAACGAGCCTTTCGTTGGCTTGTACGGCAGCGAGCTTGGATACGACGTCACCAGTTACGAATTCGGTGTCACCAGCTTCTTCGATCTGTACACGGCTGAACATCTGGCGCACGATGATTTCTAGGTGCTTGTCAGCAATGTTCTGGCCCTGTGAGGCAAAGATGCGCAGGATTTCGTTCATGATGTAGCGCTGAGTCGCTTCTACACCTTGCAGGCGCATGAGCTCGTGCAGATTGATTGAACCGTTGGTCAGGCGCTGGCCGGCTACTACTTTGTCGCCGTCTTTGACAACTAGCTGCTTGAAGCCGGGGATTTCATAGCGCATGACGCTTTGGTTGCTTGGAACAATTACAATCTTGGTCTTGGCAACTTCTGCCTTGCCGGCGATTGGTGCAGTAATGGGCTCTGAGCTGTCTTCGAGTGAGGCAATGACATCGCCGATAGCAACATCGGTTCCGCTGCCCACACGGGCTTTACGTTCGCCTAGGCGGAGCTCGACACGTTCGGCATCGTCGGCGGTCAGCTGAACAACGTAGTGGTCGCCCTCTTCCCAGGTGTTGGTGATGCCACCAATGTCAGCCAGATAGGCCTGACCCTTTGGTGCGCGAACTTCGAACAGCTCTTCGACGCGAGGCAAGCCTTGGGTAATGTCGTCTGCGACAGCTGAACCACCGGAGTGGAAGGTACGCAGCGTCAGCTGGGTACCAGGCTCACCGATAGACTGGGCAGCGATGACACCAACAGGATGGTGGTTGGCTACTAGTTCGCCGGTTGCGGGGTCGAGACCGTAAGACTTTTGGGGGACGCCCAGGACTGATGTGCTGGACAGGGCGCTCATGATCTTGACGCCGTCAATAGACTCGTCTTCATCAATAGTCTTAGCAAGTTCGGTGGTAATGAGGTCGCCACGCTTCAGCAGTTTGGGGATTTTCTCGGCAGCAAATCGGCCCTCGAGGCGAACGGCATAGTTCACGCCAATCTCGGCAGCGTCTGAGCGGAATTGGGCAAAGCCGGGATCGTCGTCGCTGGTGGCTTCGTCGATAGTAAAGACATCTTGCGATACATCTACCAAGCGACGAGTCAGATAACCAGAGTCAGCGGTCTTGAGGGCGGTGTCGATCATACCCTTACGGGCACCACGGGTGGCGGTAAAGTATTCGAGTGGTGTCAGTCCACCCTTATAGTTGGAGCGAATCGGCAGCTCGATAGCACGGCCAGTAGCGTCTACCATAAGACCAAGCATACCGACAGCGGTCTTGACCTGGCCGATGTTACCACGGGCGCCAGATACGACGGCGATGGACATAGAACTGTCCTCGGTAGCAAACTGCTCGGTCAGAGCTTTTTGCACCTTGGCGTCAGTTTCTGTCCAGGTTTCGACGGTCAGGCGGTAACGCTCTTCGTCAGTGATGAAGCCTTGTTCGTACTGTTCGCTAACTTTAGCAGCGGTCTTTTCGCCCTGGGCAAGCAGTTCATCTAGTCCTTTGAGGTCGCTAAAGTCACTCATACCCATAGACAGACCTGACATGGTAGCAAATTCAAAGCCTAGGTCTTTTAGGTCGTCGGCAATAGCCGCAGTCTTGGCTTGGCCGTACTTCTGGTAAGCCAATGCTAGGACGTTGTTGAGCTTCTTCTTGGTCATGGCTTCGTCTTGGAACGGGAAGTCGTCGGGGAAAATCTCGTTGAAGAAGAGGCGTCCCAGTGTTGTGTCACGCATTTCACCACGGAAAGACACGTGGACCCGGCTTTGGAGCGTAATGACGCCGGCGTCGCGGGCCATGATGGCTTCTTCTATACCGGTAAAGTTGGCAACTTTCTTGCTGGTACCTGGACGGTCGTAGGTGAGGTAGTAACAACCAAGCACGATATCTTGTTCGATGTGCAGGATTGGCGAACCATCGGCAGGTTTCAATAGGTTCATGTTGCTGGCCATGATAGTGCGAGCTTCTTCTTGGGCACCATCAGACAGTGGCAAGTGCACAGCCATCTGGTCACCGTCGAAGTCGGCGTTAAAGCCTTTACAGACGAGGGGGTGCAACTGGATAGCTTTACCTTCGATCAAACGAGGTTGGAAGGCCTGGATAGATAGCCGGTGCAAGGATGGTGCGCGGTTGAGTAGCACATACTTGCCCTTAATGACTTCGTCTAGGGCGTCCCATACTTCGATCTCGCCTGTCTCGATCATACGAGTGGCAGAGCGGATGTTGTGGGCGTGCTCGTTCTGGATGAGATAGCCAATAACGAATGGCTTAAAGAGTTCGAGGGCCATCATCTTTGGCAGACCACACTCAAAAATCTTGAGCTCTGGACCGGCCACGATGACCGAACGACCAGAGTAGTCCACGCGCTTACCCAACAAGTTCTGGCGGAAACGTCCCTGCTTACCCTTGAGCATGTCGCTCAAAGATTTCAGGCGACGACGTTGACCGGTTGCGGCCACGGCGCGGCCACTGCGGGCGTTGTTATTGTCTATCAGGGCGTCAACGGCTTCCTGAAGCATGCGCTGTTCGTTGCGGCGGATGACTTCTGGAGCATTGAGCTCGATCAGCTTCTTCAGGCGATTGTTGCGGTTGATGACGCGGCGGTACAGGTCGTTCAGGTCAGATGTTGCAAAGCGGCCACCAGTTAGCTGCACCATAGGGCGCAGGTCTGGAGGAATGACTGGCAGAACTGATACGCACATGCTGCTGGGTTTGATACCAGCACGTTCCATGCTCTCTAGGAGGCGCAAGCGCTTCATAAGCTTCTTCTTGCGTTGGCCCTTGGCGTCTTCGGCTTCGGCGGTGAGCTCTTGGATGAGCTTGGTAAGCTCGATCTCTACCAGCAGGTCGCGTAGCGAAGCGCCACCCATGCCGACGGTGATCATATCTTGGAGTTCGTCTGGCAGTGAGCGGTAATCGGTCTCGTTGATGAGGCTGTACTTCTCGAGTCCAGTGAGTTGCGTCTTGAGCTGTTCAAACTCGGTGGTGACTTCGTCGAGCTCTTTAGTTTGCATCTCTGCCAAGGCTTTGACGTTGGCGTCTTCTTTTTCAGCTTCTTTTTCGTAACGTACCTTGATGGCTTCTTTGGCGGCTGAGAATTCAGCTTCTTTGTCTACCAGGTATTGGTCACGTTTGGCGATGTCGACAGACTTAATGACGTAGCTGGCAAAGTACACGATGCGTTCGAGATTCTTGACGGTCATACCTAGGAGCAGGCCGATGGCACTTGGGGTGCCACGAAGGAACCAGATGTGCGCAACCGGTGCGGCTAGGTTGATATGGCCCATGCGCTCGCGGCGGACAATGCTCTTGGTAACGATCTCGCCGTTCTTGTCTACGGCAGCCTCGCGGGAGCGGACGCCCTTGTATTTTGCGTCGTGCGGATTAATGTCTTTGACCGGTCCAAAGATGCGCTCGCAGAACAAGCCGTCGCGTTCTGGCTTTTGGGTACGGTAGTTGATGGTTTCTGGTTTTGTTACCTCGCCATAGCTCCAGTCCAGAATATCTTCTGGGCTGGCAACTGCTAGGCGAACGGCGTCGAAGTCGGCAATGTTAGTACCGTACGAATAGCGTCTCATGTTAAGCCTCCTTCTCTTTATCGTCGGTATCGTCTGTTCCAATCATGGCGGTATCGTCGTCATCGTTCGCAGAATCATCTGCGGTAATGACTGTTGTGGCAGGAATATCGTCTTCTAATTCCATGACGACAAATTCGTCGGCGGAGACATCTTGTGTGACATCAACATCGGAAATGCTTGGTGCGGGGACTTCTACCTGAGGCAGATTGCTGGCTTCGTCCTTGATGTTCTCGGCCAGTACGTCCTCGGCGTCGATGACCTTGCTACTGCTCATCAGGTCGACCTTGAGGCCTAGGCCCTGGAGTTCTTTCACGAGTACGTTAAAGCTTTCGGGAACTTTTGGACCGACAATCTCGGTACCCTTGATGATGGATTCGTAGGCTTTGGAGCGTCCGTAGACATCGTCTGACTTGATAGTCAGCATTTCTTGAAGAGTGTGGGATGCGCCGTAAGCTTCGAGGGCCCAGACTTCCATCTCTCCAAATCGCTGTCCACCGTTTTGTGCCTTACCACCAAGCGGCTGCTGCGTAACCATGGTGTATGGTCCGGTGCTGCGGGCGTGGATCTTGTCTGAAATCATGTGGTTGAGCTTGATCATGTACATAGAGCCAACAGTAGTGCGCTCTTTGTAGGCGTCACCGGTGCGGCCGTCGAACAAACGTTGTTTGCCATCTTCGGGTAGGCCAGCTTCTGTCAAAAGCTCGTGAATCTTAGAAGTTGGCACGCCGTTAAATGAGGGGCTGGCAACTTTCATGCCCAAGGCACGGGCGGCCATACCTAGATGAGTCTCGAATAACTGACCAACGTTCATACGTGATGGTACGCCGAGGGGATTCAGGATGATGTCTACAGGAGTACCGTCTTCCATGAAGGGCATGTCTTCTACGGGTAGGATACGAGCGATAACACCCTTGTTACCATGACGTCCACCAAGCTTGTCGCCAACAGAAATCTTGCGCATCTGGGCCACAAAGACCTGGATTTGCATGATGACACCGGCTTTTAACTCATGGCCGTTAGCGCGAGAGAAGACTTTTACGCCTACAACCTTACCGTGCTTGCCGTTTGGCATACGCTGTGAGGTGTCGCGGACTTCCTTGGCTTTTTCACCAAAGATGGCGCGCAGCAGACGCTCTTCAGAACTGAGTTCTTGCTCGCCCTTTGGAGTAATCTTGCCAACCAGGATGTCACCAGGATGGACTTCTGCTCCAATGCGGACAATGCCGTCTTCGTCCAGATGACGCAGGGCGTCTTCTGAAACGTTTGGAATATCGCGGGTAACAATTTCTGGACCGAGCTTGGTCTCGCGGACTTCTACCATGAAGTCAACAATATGGACTGAAGTAAGAGTGTCGTCCTCGACCAATTTGCGGCTGAGGATAATAGCGTCTTCGAAGTTGTAACCATTCCAGGGCATGAAGGCTACAACGAGGTCTTTACCAAGGGCGAGTTCGCCGTCGGCAATTGACATGCCTTCGATGATAGGATCACCAGCCTTTAATTTGTCGCCGGTGTTCACCACAACCTTTTGGTTGATAGAGCTACCTTCGTTGGAACGAACAAAGTGCAGCGGGTTATAGGTAACGGTCTGGTCTTTGTACTTCACAATGACTTCGTCGCCGTAGGCCTTGACGACCTCGCCGTCAGATTCGGCGGCAATCAACTGACCACTGTTATGAGCGGCTGTTGACTCTAGGCCGGTACCGACAATTGGGGCCTGTGGCGTCACTAGTGGCACTG
The DNA here is from genome assembly GCA_035489575.1 of Verrucomicrobiia bacterium. Classification (NCBI taxonomy): domain Bacteria; kingdom Pseudomonadati; phylum Verrucomicrobiota; class Verrucomicrobiia; species Verrucomicrobiia bacterium. The sequence goes on along the minus strand of DATHJY010000011.1, from coordinate 109,658 downwards.
CTTGGCGCTGCTGGTTACTACCCATGAGCGAACGGTACACATAGTTCTTTTCGATGAAAGGAATCAGGCCGGCGCTGGAACCAATGATCTGCTTGCGTGAAGCATCCATGTGGGTAACGTCGTCTGAGTCAACTTCTCCAGCCTTTAGGCGTGCCCGGGCAGAAATACGGTCGTTCACAAAGTAACCGTCGGCATCGACTTCTTCGCCGGCGCTGGCAATAACTGCTTGCTCTTCTTCGGAAGCGTCCAAGTAGAGAACCTTGTCGGTAACCTTAGATTTAACCGGCCATGTTATTTGACCTTTGACAGTAGCGAGCTTCTTGGCTGCTTCGGCAGTGATTTTGTCGCCTTTTTTGACAACCACTTTGCCATCGACATCTAGGTTGATGGCGGCGATGTAACCGACGGCATCTTTGGCTGTAAGGGCGTTGATGACCTTGCGGTAAGGTGTTTCGATGAAACCGTATTCATTAATACGTGCGTAAGTAGCCAGGTTGAGTACCAAACCAATGTTGGCGCCTTCTGGAGTTTCTACGGCACAGATACGACCATAGTGAGTAGCATGGGCGTCGCGGACTTCAAAGCCAGCACGTTCACGGCTGAGGCCACCAGGACCCATAGAACTCAGGCGGCGCTTGTGGGCCAGCTCTGAAAGCGGATTGATCTGGTCCATGAACTGTGACAGCTGAGAACTGGCAAAGAACTCACGAACGGCAGCCACAATAGGACGAGCGTTAATGAGTTGGGCGGGCGTGACGGTTTCGATTTCGCTCATACTCATACGGTCTTTGGTGTTACGCTCCATGCGCAGCAGACCGATACGGAATTGACGTTGAACCAGTTCGCCTACCAATTTAACGCGGCGATTGGCCAAGCTGTCGATATCGTCAGCTGGTTCCTGCGAGTTATTGAGGCGAATAATCTCGGCAATGATGGCCACTAGGTCTTCGATGCGCATCACGCGATTTTCGGTGGTATTAGCAATATCTAGGTTCAGGCGCTTGTTGATTTTGTAGCGACCTACGCGGGAGAAGTCGAATCGCTTGAAGTTGTAGAACATGTTCTCTAGCAAGCTGCGGGCGTTGTCTACGGTTGCCAGGTCGCCAGGACGCAGACGACGGTAGACCTCGATGAGGGCGTCGTTGTTGCCGCGAGCTGGGTCTTTGTCGATGGTGACATCGATGTAGTTCAGCTTGCCTTGGTCAACGTGTTTGAAGGCGTCTTTGATCTGCGCTTCGCTCATACCCAGAGCACGCAGGAGGGTGGTAACGGCAATCTTGCGCTTGCGGTCGATCTTGACGTAGAGAGCACCAGATGCAGCGGTTTCGAACTCTAGCCAAGCACCACGGCCAGGAATAACCTTTGCGCCGTACAGATTGTGCGTACCGTGTGGATCGGCAGTAAAGAAAACACCGGCTGAGCGAATCAGCTGGCTTACGACAACGCGCTCGGCGCCATTAATGACAAAAGTACCACGAGCAGTCATCCATGGGTAGTCACCCAGGTAGATCTCTTGGTCTTTGATTTCGCCAGTGACTTTGTTGGTCAGCTCGACGGTAGCTTTCAGGGGTGCCTCGTACGAAACGTTGTTTTCGCGAGCTTCCAGCTCGGACGTTTTGGGGTCTTCAAAACGGTAATCTTTGAACCGCAAAGAAAGTTTGGTGCCTGTGTAGTCGTCTATAGGGCTGATCTCGGCCAACAGTTCGCCAAGTCCTTCGTCTATAAACCACTGGAATGATCGGTTTTGATGGTCGACAAGATTCGGCATGTCGAGTACATCGTCAGTTTTGGTAAAAAACGTTCGCTTCTTGAGCGCTGCCTTTGCGCTGAGTGAGCTTTTTGCCATACGCGTTGATACTCCCGCTGTTATAAATGATTTGGTACATATAGGAGTTTCCCACTTTCCGCATCGCCCCAGCTCACACCTGAGCACACAGAAGCTTCCATTCCTCGGTCAACGTAACAAAGTTATGCCTCCCTCGGAGATAAAAGCTCCTGATGTACTCAGGATGCAAGCTGGCAACGATGGGAAAGTGCGAAACTCCTATGCAAAAAACATCCAAGGATCCGGTCGGATGTTTTATGGTTTTGGTTTTTGAGGGGCCATGAAGATTACTACCTTGGGTATTTTTGGTGCATAGCACGCCCACGTACACTACTTCTTAGGATAAAAGTATGAGTTATAAGGATTCTAATGTCAAGATATTCGATGCTTATTTGACGTGCTGCATTGCAAAAGAGACGGCAGATTGCCCGTTGGGCCGATCAAGTAACCGGTCAAATACCTCGAGTTTAGAGTTTGCCTTGTACATGGTTAGGTGCGTAGGCATGGTGCCCTCGCCAAACATACCACGTTCTTCGGGCTTGGTGTGGGCAGTAAAGCCCCAGGCCGATGCTTCTTCCTGGAGGTCATATTCTTCGCCCATGATCCAGACAGACATAGGTTGGAGGTGTTGTTTATTCTTGAGCCTACCTTTGATGCTGAGTGCGGCTAACGCTTCGCGCAGGCCCGGCCGGCCATCTCCGTTGTCTACTAGCTCGCGTTGCCAGTGGTAACGGCCTTCGATATACCGAGGCAGATAGAGCTTGGCAAGCCGTTCGGCACTGTTTTGGGGTTGGGGTCGATCGCTAGAGGCGTTGTCGGCCGTATAGCTGAAACCGACAAGGTCATCGTGCTTGTCGAAAGCTGCCACTACCATGGCCCTGGCATAGCTACCCCGAAGATCTGAGGTGTTAGGATTATCCCAGGAATCTTGAGTGGTATGACTAACGAACATTTCGACGTGACCCGTAGGTCGACCCCGAAGCGTGCGACTATAGTAGTCATGGCGCAACTGCACAACCTCATCCCATCGTTCCTTTGATAGAGCTGAAGGATCCATACGCTCGAAGTGGAGATCATCTACGCCACGTGCTGACTCAACCATATCGGTAGCCTTGTTTACTATGTCTAGGATAGCATTTTAGGGATGCTTTAGGGTGTGAGATATTTCGAAAATAGTTACGACTTGGAAGTAGTCTGGATCACTTTGTCTACTAGGCCGTACTTTTTGGCCTCTTCGGCGTTCAGCCACTTGTCGCGCTCCATGTCTTCATGGATTCTTTCTGGTTTTTGGCCGGTGTTCCTGGCCATGATTTGTTCAAGCAGCTTCTTTACACGCAGAGACTCGCGTAGGTCGATCTCTTGGTCGGTTACTTTTCCGCGGGTGCCACTAGAGGGTTGGTGGATCATGACAGTGGCATGCGGCAGAATAAAGCGCTTGCCCTTGGCACCGGAACTCAGCAGGAAAGCTGCCGCGCTGGCCTGGACACCAATGCCAAAGGTCTGTACGTCGGCTTTTACGAATTGCATGGTGTCGTAGATGGCCAGTGCGTCATAGACGCTGCCGCCCGGACTGTTTATATAAAAGTAGATGTCTTTTTTGGAATCTTCGTTGTCCAAGAAAAGCAGCTGCGCGGTTATCAGGTTGGCGGTGTGCGAATTGACGTCTTCACCCAAAAAGATAATGCGATCTTTGAGCAGCCGAGAATATATGTCATAGGCGCGCTCCATGCGGCCTTCTTGTTCGATAACGGTCGGGACTAAGGGCATAAAACTTTCTCCTTATGTACCACTATATTACCGAAACTAGCACTCTCAAGTCAAGAGTGCTAGTTGTCTTGTCTCTTGCTGTTTCGGTATTCTCGGAATCGGTAGCGACCAGTGGCAACGGCCACAGTAGCTGCTATGACTATAGATGCAGCACCAAACCAAAAAGTAAATTCTTGAGCACCATCTTCGATAGTTTCTGGGTTGTCTGAAACTTCAATCAGCACCATACCTCCCACTGCCAACGCTCCGTCAATATACTCAACCACTGTTACGAACCGCTCGGTTTCTTCGGGGTCTGGTCCGCTCTCTTTCATGGGCCCCTAACTTATGCGGTGTAGGCGACGAGTTTGCTGACGGTCTTCTCGGTAAGGATACGAGAGGCGATGTCCCGACGAGTTTCGGGCTTTTCTAGCTCTGCCTGCATGGCTTCGTCTTTGTACTGGCCTTTTAGGACCTGCATGCGGATCTCGAGTTCTTCGGGTGTAACGTCTAGCTTTTCTTTTTCGGCAATTTCAGCCAGAACCAAACTGGCTTTTACGCGGTCATGAGCTTGTGGTTTGAGTACATCGGATTTGTATGTCTCTTCGGTTTTGCCTTCTGCTGCCAGGAATTCCTGGATGGTCTGGCCTCGGTACACGAGGTTCTGCTGCACCTCCTGCATGAGGCGTTCGATTTGGTCGGCTATTAGAACGTCGGGGATGGCTACTGCGCTTTTGTCGCTGATCTCTTTGATGAGGAGTGACTCAAAATTCCGATCGGCTTCCCGCTGTCGTTCGATGGCAAGCTGCTTTTTGATATCAGCTTTGAGCTCGGCGAGGGTCTTGAATGGTCCCACTTTAGCCGCAAAGGCGTCGTCTACTTTTGGCTCGACGACTTCTTGGACTTTGGTGACCGTTACGGTAAAGGTCACTTTGCGACCTTGTAGCATGGCCACGCCGTAGTCTTTAGGGAAAGTCAGGGTGAAGGTTTTTTCATCACCAGCCTTTAGGCCAATGAGCTCTGGCTCGAATCCTGGAATAAAAGTATTGCTGCCCAAGACGAGTGGATAATCTTTGCCGTCAGCACCATTGATAGATTCTTTGGTGTCGGCATCTACGCCGGTATAGTCGATCCATACTTGGTCGCTATCTTTGGCGGCTCGGCTGACGTCTTTTTTTTCAGCGGCGCGCATTTGCAGGCTTTTGATAACTTCTTTGACATCTGCATCGGTCAGCTTGACCTCTGGCTTGGTCTTTTTGATTTTGGTGTAGTCAGGCAGTGTAACGACGCCTACTACAGCTACAGTGGCTTCGAATTCGAGGGTGGTGAATGGCACGAATTTCTTGATAGAAATTTGAGGATTGTCTACGGGGCGCAGGTTTACTTCGCGGGCAGCAGCAACATAGAGTTGCTCGACTGCTTCTTCTAGGAATTGGGTTTGGAGCGCGTTTTGGTCAACACTCTTTTCTAGTAGATCGCCTGGGATTTTGCCGGCACGAAAGCCGGGTATTTTGGTGTTTTTTTGGAAATGAGTGAGGACATGTTCTTTTATGGGAGCGAGCTCTTTGGCGTCAGCTACAACAGCTAGAACGGCTTCTGTCTCTGATGGTTGAGTCTTTTTTACTTGCATAGTTTTTTATCCTAACAGATATGATTACGTTTTTCTACCCCTTATGTCGCCCGCGCAAGCAGCACGATACAACCCAACGCCCATATAACCTCTACCGGCCAGGCCTTGGGTGATTCGTTTTGAATGCGGGTATGAAATTGTCTGATGGTATATTTGCTGTCCTTGCTGGTGTCACCGCGGCGTATGCCACGGAGGTATCTGGCGATAGACATAAAATCTGGCGAGGCGGCAGCTAGAGCGGCAAGGCTGGGTACAAACCAGTTATCAGGTGTTCTTGCCATGAGAGCCAATACCAAAAGCCCGCAAAGCAAGGCGTCTACAGCAAGTTCGATTGCAAAGATTTTAGAATTGATGGGTACTCGCTCGTCGTCAGCATAGTGCGGAATACTATCGAGGACAAAGTGTGAAGCCACTGCCAGGGGCAACGCTATGACCGGACTGCTTACGGTCAACCCGATAAGGGCACCGGTCATGGCGTGATTGATTGCCCTCACTTACTTCTTTTTCTGGCGGTAATCTTTAACAATGCTGACAATTCGGGTGATGCCCCGGCGTTCGTCGGTGCCGGCTGACAGATTTTTTAGGACATACTGGTCATCTTCGAGTTCTTTTTCGCCAATAAACAAGGCGTAGTGAATGCCCTTTTTGACGGCAGTCTTGATTTGTTTGTCTGGTTTGCGTCCGGTGCTGTCGACGGCTACCTTGACGCCTGAATCGCGCAACTCCTTGAAGACTTTCTGGGACCGGCTGTAGACGTCACCTATCAGAATGACGTATAGATCTGTCTCTGGCTGAAGATTGGGCATGAGCTTGTGGCTCTCTAGAAAGTTTTGCAGGGTCACATCACCCAGGGCAAAACCGACAGCAGATACGGATTCTACGCCAAACAGGGTGACGAGCCCTTCGTACCGTCCGCCACCATACATAGACCGGTTATTGTCGGGGTGGTTGTCGAATACCTCGAACACTACATCGGTGTAGTAGTCGAAGCCGCGCATAAGCGTGGGGTCGAATTCTATGTTGGTAATGCCAGAGGCGTGTAGCATATCGAGGAGCTTGGTGAGTTCACCAATAGAGGGGTGGTCTTTGAGCTGGGCGGGTAGCTCGCCGAGGTTTTTGACCTGCAGGAATGCCAGCAGCATGTCGGTCTCGCCATTCTCACGCTGAGCTGGCTGGAATATGGCGTCGACGTTGCCGACGAATTCTGCATAGTCCATTTTGTGCATGCGGTCGATGAGCCGGCCCATGGTGACGGCCTGGGTTTGGCTGAGTTTGAGATAGTCCTGGAATAGGCTGTCCATGAGCTTGCGACTATTAATCTTGATGGTGTACATGTCGCGCTTGGCCTTGAAGGCTTGCATGATGGTGTCGGCTACCAGGATGATCTCGTGGTCGCCCTCGATACCGTTGACACCAAAGATATCAACGTTGGGCTGAAAAAACTCACGCATGCGGCCGCGCTGTGGGCGTTCGTACCGCCACAGATTGGGGATTGAGTACCAGCGGACCGGATATGCCAGTTCTTGGCGACGACCAGCTACCATACGGCTGACGCTGGGTGTCATTTCTGTGCGAATGGTCACCGCCCTGTCGCCACGGTCGGTGAAGCTATAGGTTTGTTCGTTGACGATTTCGTCGCTGGTCTTGCTGGCGTAGAGTTCTGTGGGCTCCAAAAATGGAGCGTCATATTCTTCGTATCCAAATTTCTCGACGACTCTACGAATCGTTTTGAACATGTACTTCTGGATGCGTTTGTCCTCGGGATAAAAATCCCGAGCACCTTTATAGGGTTGTGTAGATAAAGCCATTTCCAGTATTTTACCAGTCATCAGTATTTTCTCCTTATGATTTGCATATAAAAACGCCGGAGCGGATCCGGCGTTCTGAATGTTTTAAGACAAAGAGAAACTAACCGATGCGCTCCGGCAGAATATGCAGATGATGCTGGTTGGTCTGGATGTATCTCATACCGTTACATAATGTCATATTTTTCTGAAAAGACAAGCCATCTGTTTGTCGAAAATCTTGCATCGTCCCGCCCTCCAGCTTGGTAATCTAGTTTGCGTGCAGTCTTGACTGTGCATAAGGATCGTCCAGCCGGACGATACTTTTTTAGGTAAGAGAACCTTGAGAGAAGAGGACCCATGGATCAGCTGAACTGGCGGAAGAGCTCCTTCAGTGCCACGAAGGGCATGGACAACTGTGTCGAGATGGCGCAGACCGACAGCGGTGGCATCGCCGTGCGCAACTCGAACAACCCGGAGGGTGGGATGACCCACTTCACCCGTGACGAGATGCTGGCATTCCTCCAGGGAGCCAAGGCTGGCGAGTTCGACGACATGGTCGCCTAGGCCCTGATGCAGTCCGGCAGGGGTGTGTGCTAAAGGTTGGTCTGTAAAGACTGCACTTTATGACACCGCCCCTGCCCGCTGCACCCTCTCTATTTTTTCTCTTACCAACCCGTTCCACTGCTACGCGGTAGTGCTGACGAGTCTATCTGTCTTATCCGACAGACGTTAAAGACGAAAACGGGTGCTACAGATACTTTTTGGTGAATGATTCGATGGATTTCAGGAGCGGCAGGATTGCTCGGCCCTTGTCCGTAAGGGCGTAAGTTACCGACAGCTGGTCCATTGTTTGTCTTTCACGGGCAATCAGACCGTAGTCTTCTAGCTTTTTGAGCCGGTCGGCCAGTACGGTAGGACTGACGGGTCCCAGGCTGCGGTGTAGCTCGTTAAATCGCTGGGTTACATCGGCAAGCATGCTAATAATGCGTACCATCCAAATATCACCAAAGACTTTAATTCTTTGACTAAACTCATCTTTGTCGTGGGCGGTGGTGTGTAAAGAAACCATTTGATTCATCCATTTCGCAGTGCTACGATATGTGTAGTACTACTTAATTCGTAGTATTATTATACTTCTCGACTTGTCTATTTGCAACCTAACCATCTCTTGGGGATCCAAGAGGTTTCTTAAGGAGTGCCATGCCAGGTGAAACACTGCGAGTTATCAGTTCGAATACTTATAGGAATAGGGCGCTAAACAACCCGGCCAGCCTAGAGCAATTGCTGCCTGACGATGACACTCCGACTATAGTTGCATTCCAGGAAGTAGCGCATCGGCATGATCAGGCCGAGGCGCTCATTCGGCAGCGAGGGTATCAACCTATCCTGCTAGCGTCCCACGGGCTGGCGCTGGCCATGAGCCCGGATCTGGAGGTGCGAGACATGCAGACGTTGACCTACCAGGGTGGGCGAACTAGCAGAAAGTATGGCCTGCAAGTGGTAAGGACGGCCGTTGGTGACCATGAGGTATTACTGGGGAACGGTCACGTCCCGGTGTTTAGCTCGCCCCGCTGGCAGGCTGTTGCTCGCCAAGACGCTCTGGCTTTTGGCAGGCTGGCTATTGAGAATACGAATAGCGTCATTATTAGTACGGGTGACCGCAATTTTGTCCGGCAACGCCAGGCGCAACAGTATCGACAGCTTCAGAAAGCGTGGGGAGCGCAGGCTCTGCTGCCCGAGAATGAGCCCACTTATATAGTAGGTGCAGGCAAGCATAGGTGGATGGGCTGGCTGAGGCTTTTGTCTAACCTGCAGCTGGATGGCATCGATATCCGCATTCCTGACGACACAAAGCTTGTTAACGGTTCAGTCGACACAGAGCAGCAGTATGGGTACGAGATCGAGACCTTCTGTGTGGCTTCGGACCATCTGGCGGTACAGGCATTGTTGCAGTTCCCTGCTGCTACTTTGCCCACAGGGCCTGGTGATAAAGTAACTTCGCAAGAGCCAGGGTGAAGGGAGCGGAGATGGTACGGTGTGCAGCGAGCTGCATACATGGGGCTGTATTTTGACCACTGGCTCCAGGCACGCCAGTGGTTTGGCCGCTTGCCTCGCCCCGCACAGTACGTAGCGCGGTCTATGACGGGATCATTTTGTGGGAGTGCCAGGAACAAGGCCGGTGGGATTCCTGGAGACTACTATCCCCGCCAACGTCTCCGAGGCTAATATACGTTGGCTAGGTGGTGGCGCAGGGTTAGGACTTTTTGAGCACGCTCGTCGATCAGGCGACTGTCTAGGCGCCCGTTGTTCACGGCCTCTACGACGCCATTTATGAGAGCGCCGGCATCCACATTTGATGACGCGCTATTGTGGTCCAGCACATACAGCAAGAGATCATTCCCGGCAGTCAGAGCGGCCACGGCATTGTTGACAGGGTCTTTGTAGGCGGTATCGCCTGAATCTTGCAGCATAATCATGTCATCAGTGATAGTAATACCAGTAAAGCCAAGGTCGCGGCGTAGAATATCATGCCACTTTTTTGATAGCGTAGCTGGTGCTGTATCAACAGCCGAATAGCGCAAGTGACCGAACATCACCATGTCCGCCTGAGCGGCTATGCCTGCCTGGAATGGTGGGGCTACCCGCTTTTTCCAATCGTCATAGTTGGTAGGGGCGGTCGGAATGGTGCCGTGTGAGTCCTCGCTGGCTTCGCCATGACCTGGAAAGTGTTTGAGGGTGGCTAGCGTTTTGCCGCGTGACCCAACGACGGCCTGGATAACACGTACGCTGGCTGCCTGGGGCGTTGTGCCTAGGACACGATCGTACATAAAAGAATCTTTGTCGGCTGTCACATCGGCAACAATGCCAAAGTTGAGGTTTAGCCCGGCGTTCTTGAGTAGCTCTGAGCGTCCCGCAAAGGCACTACGCGTTGCGTCTGGATGCTGGTCACGCAGCGTCTGGGCACCTGGAAAGGTGTCGGACTGTAGTCGCTTGACCGTGTCGCCTTCTTGGTCGATTGCGGTGAATGGCGTGAGCTGTTTGTCGGTAACCAGGTCGCTTGTTTGTGCTCGCAGCACATCAGACGTGGAAGAAATGTTGTCTCCCATGAAAATGAGGCCACTCGGTTTGTGCGCAGACATATAGGCTGCCAAGGCGCTGGGGTCCGTGCCGCGGACATGAACAATAAACAAACTAGCCACTTTATCGCGTAGCGACATGGAAGACAGTACCTGCTTGATGTATGGTTGGGGTGATTCGGGGGGTATGAATGGATTGTTGTCTATGGCGGTTTGCCGGATTTTATCCCCCAGAACAGTCTTTTCGCCCAAGATGTATATATTGAGCGTTGCCTTGGTGCGAGCAAAAACTTCACGCCACCGCTGCCCGACCTTCAGGCCGGCCGAAGACTGGCCGTCGCTGGTGTAGCCATAGGCTTCGATCCCGAAGGATCGGCACAAATAGATAGCCCGGGGCAAGTGGGTCGATTCGGATATGAGAAGTGCTTTGTTAAGATCGAATATCTTTCTAGCCCGTTCGCATGTCTCGTAGGTGCTACGCCCCGCGTAGTCTGGCTGTATAAAGCTGGGATCTATAGCTTTCTCGCGGATTAGGTAATTACGCATGACTGTCGGCTCGTCATAATTTTTGTATCTGTTGTCCCCTGACACGATGACTTTGCGGATCTTTCCCGAGCCGAGCAGTGCGGCGGCTGTATCCAGCCGGTCCTGCAAGAGGAGCATTGGCTTACCGTCTACAATACCGCCTCCCAGCACCACGCCAACCGGCTTTTCGTTGCCAAAGATGTGCGATACCTGATCTTGGCTGGTCAGCACATACCGTCCATTCCGACCAGTCATAAGGTAATTGAGTACGATAGCGACAAGCCCCACCGCAACCAGGCAGGCCAAGCCAATGACCAGCTTTCGGTGAGTGACAACAAACTTGCGAGCTCTGTGGATGAATTTCACCCGCTCATCATAACAAATATGAATAAGGTCCCAGCAAATGTCTACGGACTTATATAGTATCCATAAGATAAAGGAGCCAGTATACTTAGTGGCAACCCATGAGCCAGCCATCTGCACTTGCCAAGGTACGTATTACTGAGGTTGCTATTATTGCAGCCATTCCTTCTTTTTCTTATTTGCTGCTGTGGTTTTACTATCAGCCTCAGTTCGAACACTACAATGTCCCGATAGGACTTTTCCGGCCAAACTCTATGCAGGCGTTGCTGTTTGGTGCCAGCATAGCCATCTTCTTTGTGCTTACTTATGTGATCGGGCAACTAGTAGCTAAGTTTATTCCAGGGAGGCATCCGTTACTGATCCGCCTTAGGCGGTTCGTGGGGATTATGTTTGTGCCTGAGTTTCTATTTGGCACTATTGCCCTGCTTGTTTCCAGTGGCGAGGTATCTCCCCTTCAGTATTTTCTGATCATACATCTACTGCTGGCTCCCATTATCATCTATCTGCTTATGGGTGACTTTATTCTGCCTCTCATTCGACACCGCAAACTCAAGGGACTGCGGGCAAAGTTTGGTCAGGAGTCCGACCTGGAAGTGTATCGGACACCTACTGCGTATTTTATAGATAAGGTCCGGGTTGTGCTGCCGGTATTGGCTATACTTATTATTGCGGTTGCATATGCTATGGGCACTCGTGCTACCCGGGGGTTACGGTCTTATATGATTATCAACTCCGATCCTCAGCAGATTGTCCTTATAAACTTTGGTGACAAAATGTTGACCGCTGAGGTAAGGCGACAAGACGAGACTCGCCGGATTGTGGATCGCATCGGTACGGGTGATAGCTACGCTGCTACCGAGATAACAACAAAGTATGTCTACCGTCCCCGGTTTAAGATAATAGATGTTAACGACCTGAATAAAGACACGTTTGCTTACTTGATCCTAGACGAAGGCCAGCTTGAAAGAGAAGATTTGGGTGACGATATCATTCGCTTCACCACGCGCGATCCTGTGCCTGCCGAAGACTAAGCTACGGTCAAAAAGCGCAGAACATATAAAAAGACCGACAATAGCTGATCTTCTTATCTTGGTGTACCAGTGCGACCATGCTCTCTCTACCTAGGGCTCAAAAATTAAGCCAGGTTCAGTGTAGTATTTAGAAGTATATGCCACGGGCGTATGCATACCCGGCTTTAGTAAAAAGCGAGCCAATTGCACGAGTCGTTGCATAGACGACTTGGGTACTCTCTCTTGGATATGCCTCACCATAGCGTCTAGGCCAACCGAGTCGGGATGCAATGGTCCGCCGGGCTTAGCGGCAGTCTCAATTGCATTCGCCAGTGCAACCTTGCCTATAGAGGGTAATTCTTGGTCAAAGCCCAGATCAACGCCAAATCTATCTTTGACCTCTGTTTGTAGTACTTGCATGTGCTCGGGCAATTCTACAGCCGAGGGGCTGTTTGCTATCACTACATGCTGTACGGGGCATCTGCCACTTCCAATCCGATCCACATGCGGCAGAACAAGCGTCCCTTCCTCGATAGATGCTCCAGCCTGCGCAGTTCCCGCAATCCCATTCATCCAAGTCATAAAATCCGACGTAGCACCATTGGAAGGATCGAAAGGCATGTCAGGTGCCGTACCAGTTATATAACTTGTGAGTGTGCTAAGATCGTGCGCAAGCATGTTGGGCACTACCTCCTCCCGCTCTTCTCCTAATATGCGACGCAAGGTAGTAAAACCAAAGATCACTTGGAACATGGAGGTTGCGTTATCAATTCGATTTGCCAGACCAGCTAGGCCACTTTCTGAGTAAGAAACGGGGCGTTCGAGCCATTTGCGAGCTTCAGCGTCTTTGTGTGAAGCCAACTGCATAACCCTCTGAGGAACACGAAAACCGCTTGCTTCCCGAACTAGCGCAAGTATAGACATCTTTCCTTCCCTTGCGGACACAACGCCAGTTCGCATGGATTGCTCAATAATCTCGATTGCATTTGCTACGGTGTCGTCTGGGCCAGGGCCTATCTGAATTTCATCTAGCACGCGTCTCATTTGCGCATGAGCCGCAATTTTACACTTTTTAACATCCCTAGCACGAACCCGCCACCCCGGATCTCTTTCCTTCAAGTCTGCGCAGGCTGCTTCTGTACCAAAGTGTCTCAAACTACCCGTAACGCACATAAACTCATGAGCCGTGGGCGGGTAGTTAACCAGTTCAACCCTCGTCCTGAGCAGATGATCATAACCTGCCAGATGTTTAAACCCGTTGAGGCCTGACCACTCTGTAACTCGAGCACTTTCCAGGATGGCCACTTCGTTGGCAACCTTCTGGAAAGAACCCAAAACCGCATTATGTAGTGTGCCTGCCCTTACGCGCACTGCATTCAGCCGTGCCAAAACATTGGCCACCGTTATGTCCCTAGACTCATCTGGCCTCAATCCCTCAATCTCCTCAACCGACATCAAGTTAACTTGGTTAGCTATGTCGGTAAATCTCTCCCCTGACGCAAGTCGTTGGATGATGTTAACCGTAGTCAGGCCAAGGCTTTCGCCAGGCATCGGCCGTGCCATAGGGTCTTGGACTACCTCGTGCACCTCGGACATGGAGCTTATTAATGGTCAATCCATCGTCACTGTCAAACATGTTAAGGAGATCTTGTTAGCGCGAGATGACTTGAACCCCAATTAACAGAGACAGCTTCAAAAAGAAAGAGTTCCACAAAATAAATGTGGAACTTTCTTCTCTGTAGAGATGTTTGCCAAACCGTGGTGCGCTTGAAGCAGTTTCTTTCGAACATCTTTTGGGCTGGCTTGACCAACTTATGAGAACGTTTGAGTAAAAACAACTCCGATCGTCCAGTCTGATGAACCTTGGTTATCATTGATGTGCGAAAAATTAATTAATGTACCTGCTTGGGCAATCGATAGCATAACCGTAATTGACTAGTGAACGCATGAGGTTCACTATGTAGATATGTTGCGCATGGAACTCCCACCAGACGCTATCGAACATGGGCCAGGAATCGTCACTTGGCCGGTGAGTGAGCCTATTAGCTCGTCAGAAGAATGGATGGAATTACTAGCAGACGGGCCGCCATGCTTATTTGACACCGACGATACACATCCAGAATTGCTGGTTCCAAAAGATCATCAAGAATTGGTCCGTAATCCAGGGCAGCCTTACGTCGCTTGGGCCCCTGATGGGCTGTGGCACATGGACCGCGTGGAGCAAGAGGGAAAACTTGTAACTGTTGGATACTGGCACGAAGCCTCTTCGGATGCCGGAAAAATGCAGGTTCTTGATACTGCTGGACTGTACGAAGCAATGCAAACAGACGAGTTTTTCGCTCTGCACGGTCTTAGGGAGGCAGGCCTACAAGATGCAGTCAGCATGTTTGATGGTGACTATAGTACATTTATAAATGATATCCTGCTCCCAATTCGCGCTACGGCCGACCCCGATACACTAGCCAGTATTGATCTGTACATTCAGGAAGTGGAACGTACGGACCCATTTCCTCCAGTCAGTTTGCCGCTTCTAGGCCGTAACTCTTTTAGTGGTGAATCTGCCCTACTATTTGATGGAGGAGTAAGGTGTTATGACATTTGTGACGGGAAGACCGGCCTGTCGTACGAAGGGCTGCTCAAGGCAATGCGGCGATACATCGCAGAAAATGAAGGAGAACTAAAAGAACGTGGTGCCATCCATACTATTAGCCCCGAGCCAGGTCGTGCGTTCCTTATCTCCAGAGAAGGTACCTTACATCGTGGGCTTATCGGGGAGCCTGAAGAACAACGGACATTGTTCATCGGCACGATCGCGACTGCCAGGTCGCAGCAAACCGGGGATCAATGGGGAGACACAGCCGATCGCCCTCCAATAGATGTATCACTACCGGGCCGCGAAGGACAGATTCTTCTTGCAACAAAGCCTTGAGCAACGATTGATAAGGGCTTCTCGTGCTCAAGCAGCGAAGAAGTATAGCTATGCCATTGGAAGAATTATAAATTGGTCAAGAACATGAAGGAACTTGAACTCAAAATTACAGAGGTAGTAATATATCAGCCTAACAAAATACCATGAAAAATACATAACCACCCCTGTAGTCCTGTCTGGTGCGCGAGAGAGGACTTGAACCTCCACGCCTTATCGGCACTAGCTCCTAAGGCTAGCGTGTCTACCAATTCCACCACTCGCGCGCAGGTTAAGGTTGTGACGGATGCAATTATACGAGGTTAACAGGGTGTTTGTACAGGCTTGATTGACAGGCACATCTATTTAGCGAATGATTATAGAAACAATCAGGAGAACCCTTTATGGCTCACAAGCATCCGCAGGCAGCAAATCTACCCAGCGCCTTTGCGCTTTTCAAACCTAGCTACGAGGCCATCATGGTCAATATCTGGACGTTTCTGGCCCTGTTACTCTTGCCGATTGCCGGATTTGTAGTAAGCGGTGCCTTCGGTAACCGCGGAGGTACCGACACAAACACAGTTGCCCTGCTGGCTGGCTTGGTGGGCGGGATTGCTGGGCTATTGGTTGCTCCGGCGATTCCGTTCTTGCAGCTCAAGAGCGTGCGAGGCCAGGAAGTAACTATTGGCGAGGCACTCCGGGGAGGCAGAAAGTACTTCTGGCGCTTTTACGGCCTGTCTATTTTGACGACGCTGCTAGTCATTGGTGGTTTTATCCTGCTGATTGTGCCAGGCTTCTTTATGATTAAGCGCTATCTGCTAGCGCCGTTTTATCTGTATGATCGCAAGCTCACTGTACGAGAAGCCATGCGCCAAAGTCAGGCTGATTCCAAGCCCTTTGCGAACGCCCTGTGGGGGGTCGTTGGCGTGTCTGTCCTAATAGGTCTACTGGGTGTCATACCTTTGTTGGCTGTGGCTACTGCTATCTTGCAAGTGGTGTACTACTGCGCCCCTGCTGTTCGATACGAGCAGATCAAAAAAGCCTCTAAGAACTAGGTTTTTTGTAGGCAACAACCTGGGCGTTGCCATAGACTTTGTGCCTAGTTAGCTCCATGTCGGGAATGACCGGCGTGGGTTCGCTAGTGGGCCAAGATACGAGAAGTGTGCCACCCCTGGCTACATGCCGCGAGATCTTGTGAATAAGCATTTCTAGCACAGCATCGTAGGGTGGGTCACATATTACTATGTCGTACTGCTTGTCCAGGTTGTTGTTGGACCAGCCTTTTATATTGCCGCGTACGGCTGTTATGTGGTCTTCTAGCCCAAGTAGCTCGACGTTTTCTTTGATTGTTGTAAAAGCACCCTTGTCTAGTTCGATAAGCATGGCGTGTTGTGCGCCCCGGCTGATGGCTTCGTAGCTCATCGCGCCACTGCCGGCAAAAGCGTCTAAAACGGTCAGCCCGTGAATATCGCCGAGCATATTAAAAACTGCTCCACGGATTTTCTCGCTTGTGGGGTGGGTGTTATGGGTCTTAGGACTGTGGAATGTTCTTCCGCCTAAATTTCCGGCGATGACTCTCATGCTAAGAATCTACCTGTCAAATCCTGTTCAGCCAAAAGTCGGGGTCCCCATGAAACCTGTTTCATGGGGTGGCAGTGCACACCTCGTCGGCTAAAAACAGCCAAAAACTCGTAGCCGTAATCATGGTTACGCCTCCTCATTTTTTACTGTTTTATAGCTCGACGATCTGCGCCTTTTGCTTAACAAACGAGATTTGACAGGTAGACTCTTTGGATCTATAACCTTTGCTTCGGCTAACGCGGCGTACCACGTGAGCGCGACGTTCTTAATGATAAGTGGGCCCAGTTTGTGCCGGACATCATAAGCCAGTTTGGGGGTCCAGCCTTTTTCGTAGTACCGGGTGTACATGTCCAGCACGGCAATCTCACGGGCGGTGCGCTTGAACCATTCGGCTGGCCCAATATCTAGCATGTGGGCGACTTCTTTGGGCTTGGGAATGGCTTCGGTAAAATTGAGGGGCTTGATAATAGTGGCCACGCCCATCTCGAACAGCGTATGGGTCATGAACAGGCCGCGGGCACCCCACATCTTCCAGTTGTTTTTGACTTTTTCGCGGCGGGTGTCGCCATGCATGATCAGTTTTTCTTTGTAGGTGGTGCGGGTTTCTATGCCTTCGCCCTTGCGGAGCTCGACCAGCTTTTCTTCGTAGGGGTAGTGGTGAGCGGGCGTCAGGCCGTCGACGATGGCGTGAGACAGCCAGGCGGCCTCAAAGGCTATGCGTTCACGGTTGTTGGCTTTGAGCTCTTTGACTAGTTGCTTGTAGTGGCCCTCGATAAGGTCAATGATTTGGGTATCGCTGTCGTCAAAAGGGTTGAAATAGTGCCAGGGTTCGTCCTTTGCGGGGCTTTTGACCTTTATGCCATCTGGACCGTTCTTGCCCTCGAAGTGCAGCAAATTGCGGCTACTGGGAAAAACTGCATCGTCTTTCAGAAGCTTCGACAGGTGCTTGCGTGCCACCCGATCAATCTTTTGGTGTGCCCCAAGCACACGACCAGAATATTTTGTAAGTGTTGTTCCAGAATACATAGTTTATGGGCTACTACAGAGGCGACCATTACATACGCCACTAAGCTACTCCTATAGTATAACCCCCGCGAAGCAAAACCTGTGTCTTATGCCGCGCCCGAGCGGCCGGAATCACTCGGCCCTCACTCACCGTATCTACGGATATGTTTCACTCGGTCCGGGTGATTCCGGCTCACTCGGATCATCAGCCTAAGTTCACAAGTTTTGTTTCGCAGGGGTTATAGGTGCTGACAGTGCCTATGTCCACGAGTAAAGGTCATGAAAATGGGTGCTGTCAGCGGGAGAAAAAGGCTCGTGTTGTGGTTTGACCACACCTTTTCTCCCGCCCTGGACAGCCCTCTGTTCTTATTGAAGCTACTGCCTCTTGCGTTATTGAAGTGGAATCTCGCTGGCGTAGCCGAAGGCAAATCCTTGGTTGACGTGATCTCCCAGCCAGATTGTCAGGTTCTGAAGAGCATCTGGCGCACAGTGTCTCTCGGCCCATCGGGCGACGGCCCTGAAGGCGCTCGGGGTCAGCTGGGTGCGCGGCACACCTTGGCCATCGTCGATCTTGGGAAGCAGCTTGAGACTGCTGTCGAGCTGGCCGAGGGCGTCTGGGGACCGAAGGCCCGGGAAATCGCGAGTGTCATGGGGATTCGAGCCCAGGTACAGGTCGATACCCAGGATGTAGTGATGTTCAGAGGCCGTGGCGGCGATGTCGTGAGACATAGGGTACCTCCTCATTAGGATCCGAGGATCCGACGGATGTGATCTGGCAAAAACGCTTTAACAGAGGACGTCAGTGTTACCGTCCATTGATAACAGTCTATACTATGCCACGAAAACAACACAGAGTCAATATCTAGGTTCTCTACCTCCGTTAGCGGTAGTTTCGCTCAAAACTTTACCTCTGTTGATCAAAAATGAACTTGAGTTGCAACCACCTCTGTTAAATTGAGTTTCGTGATTCAGGTCTAGGTCCTCAATTGAGGTTTGTCACTGCCCGTGCTCGTGTGACTCGAGCGTACAGCTCTTTATATTTTTTCAGGTTTTCTTGTTTGTCTATGAAGGTCTGGGCGGTGTGACGCGCGGCAGCGATTAGCTTGGTGTCACTCAGCTTAGCAATGCGCAGATCCAGCTCGCCACTTTGCAGCGTGCCGTAGATGGCGCCTGGACCACGGAGTTCTAGGTCTAGTTCAGCTAGCGCAAAGCCGTCGGTGGTTTGTTCGAGCGCCCGTAGGCGACGACTGGGCGCTTTGCTATCGCTCATAACCAAAAAGCAGTAACCCTGGTGTTCGCTGCGCCCTACCCTCCCCCGCAACTGGTGTATTTGGGCCAGGCCAAAGCGGTCGGCATTTTCAAGAATCATAACCGTAGCATTGGGGACATTCACGCCTACTTCGATCACCGTAGTGGCCACCAGCACATCAAGCTCATGTCGCATGAATTGCTGCATGACCTGATCCTTGTCTGCTGGCTTCATCTTGCCGTGCAGCAGGCCGATCCGCCACTTCTTGAAGGTTCTAACCAGCTCTTTGTGTACGCTGTCGGCGGACCGGGCTGCCAGGGCGTCAGAGTCATTCACCAGCGGGGTGACTACAAACATTTGGCGACCTTGTTCGAGCTGCTTGGTGGCCCGTTCATACAGTTGGGCGCGGGAATTTGGCGATATAATTTTGGTCATTATTGGTTTGCGGCCCATTGGTTTGGCATCTATAACGGTGACATCCAGTTCTCCGTACAGTGTCAGTGCTAGGCTGCGGGGTATGGGTGTGGCGGTCATATTGAGTACGTGCGGCATGTGACCGGCCTTTGTCTGCAGTGTTTTGCGTTGGTCTACGCCAAAACGATGTTGCTCATCTACAACTATCAGCCCTAGTTTGTGCATGTCCACCTTCTCCTGAATAAGCGCATGGGTGCCCACAATAAAACTGACATCGCCTTGCCTGATGCGTTCCTGAGCGGCTTTTTTCTGTGCCGGCTTTAGCCCGCCGACTAATAGTGTCAGTTTGTCTGCCGTGCCCAAAGGGGCTAGGAGGTCATATAGCGTCTCGGCATGTTGCCGGGCCAATATCTCGGTGGGGGCCATGAGGGCCACCTGGAACCCCTGCTGCATGACCATCACGGCAGCCATGGCCGCAACGACGGTCTTGCCAGAGCCGACATCGCCCTCTAACAGTCGATTCATGGGGTGGCTCTTTTGCATATCTAGATAAATCTGCCACACGGCCTTCTTTTGAGCGGGCGTCAGAGTAAATGGCAAGTGCCCTACAAAGTCTTTGGCCAACTGCTCGTGAAACGGAATCTCGAGCGATGTTTCTTTCAGCAGATCATACTTATTGAGTAAGGCCGCTAAAGAAAGCTCGAACACTTCCTCGAACCCCAGTCGCCGCCGCGCTTTCTCGAGCTCTGCAGATGATTGCGGAAAATGCAGTGCCTCGAGCGCCTGAGCCCGGGATAAAAGCTGCTGTTCTTGCACGACCCAGCCTGGTAGAGTCTCTGGCAACGATCGGATCATGGGCATGCATTCGCGCAAGAACTTCCTGATTTGCAAAGACTTCAGGCCCTTGGCCTCGCGGTACACGGGTATAATCCGCGCCGTATTCACCGGAAAGTCGCTCACCAGCTCGGCCGAAGGGTTCAGGATGTTCAGGTGCTGACGGCGGAGTCCGAAATCACCAGATATAAAATAGTCGGCCCCTGGCTTTATGGCGCCGGCCCGGTACGGCTGATTAAACCAGACCAGGCGCACGTCGCCAGTCCCGTCGTTGGCGATAGCCTCGGTGATATGCATGCCTCTGCGAACATATCGCCCGGTTGCTTGTTTGATAGTGGCTTTAATGGTGACGGTGCCGGGTTTGATATGGCCAATGGATTGTATATGCGAATAATCTTCGTAAGCCCGTGGATAGTAGTCAATCAGTTGGGCGACAGTGGCAATGCCAGCGCTGGCGTACTTCTTCGCCACCTCCGGCCCCACACCTTTTACATCAGTTAGCGGACTTGTTAGTTTCATCAGTCACCAGTATAAGGTTACATTGCTGGATCTGTATATATATGATATAATATGCATGTTCTGCAATGTCAGATCAATTGCTCGCCTGAGAAGGTAGAGTACGCACCAGGAGGTACAGCCATTTCCCTCTCTCCTAAGAGTCCGTCGTTGCCCTTCCTGTTACTTGAGGACAGGCGGGTGCCACAGAATCTTGATGAGGTGGTATCTAAATTAGAGCTACTGCTCAGGTATCGCGTTGAAATGTTCCTTGTGCATCGCAAGGTTGATATCGACGAGAGGCCTACGCTCTTGTTAGAGATTGGAGAGAGCGTCTACTACTTGGAGATCAAGGATGTAGTTTTTATCAAGGACTCCCTTGTGCTCGCTGGTGGTGTACGCGGTATCCGTAGGTCTATGCTCGACGCGCCCTTGAGTGGCTTCGTCCTGATCCTCGGTTACAATTACCAGAACGTCATGACTGCCACGCTGCTGGGCACTTCTGAGATCATCGATGATGAGTCGGCGTACGATCGCATCCGATTTATTGTTGATGCGCTCTTCTGAAGCTTGCTGTCCACTGGGGCTCTGCGCATACGGCGCATCCCCAGATGGGTATCCTCCTGGTGCAAAATAGTTCCGTGAATATTTAAGAACCCATCCCAGTCACGCTGATGAGCTCTGAAAAGAGCGAAAACTATTTAGCTTTTTTGATCAAGAAAAAGACGCTAGGGCCAAAGTAGGTCCGAGCCAATGTGGTCTGCATGACCTTCTCGGCAGACAGCATGACACCTTTAGGTATCAGCTTTTTGAGGCCAGGGCTGCGTAGGTTAGATACAGACAGCACCTTTTCTACCTTGAGGCCGGCATGGGCCAGCTGTTTTACGACCGTTTTAGGGTTGTGGTTCACAAAAGGAATCTCGTCCTGCTTTTTGTTCTGAGCCGAACGGATATCTACTGGCTCTATTGGGAGCTTCTTGCCTTTTAGTATGTGCTTTAGGCGATTGCGGCCGTGAGCGTAGTTGGCGACTTCTAGTATCAGGTAGCCGTCGTCACTGAGTACACGGGCTAGCTCTGCAAAGCTGTCGGCTGGCTCGGGCAAATGGTGCATGACCCGGATAACGGTGATGAGGTCGACCGATTTGTCTTTTAGCTGGAGGTCTTCTGTCTGGGTTAGGACACGATCAATCTCCGGATGTCCTTTTAGGAAATCTTTGGCAATGTCTAGTTGTTGCTGCGAAGGCTCCGCCAGGGTGACTTTGTCTGCGTAATTTTCTAGGAATAAACAAAGTCGGCCGTACCCGCCGCCAATATCAGCGGCATGCCTGAAGTGTTTGCCATGCAGGAGGCGCTTCAGGGCCATTTCCTCGGCAGCATGCTCGTAATCACGACCATCCCAGTAGCGCAGGTAGTTGTGCGAGGGGTCGTTGTACTGGTCTGCCTTTTTTACTTTAGTTTTTGCTGAGTTTTTAGTTGTAGTAGCCATATCGTCAGTCAGTATACACCTTATGTAATTTTTAAGATTGCTATTGTGTTCTTGCCCCGCCGAACAACCGCATGTTGCGCGCCCTGATCGTATAAAAAGCTTTCATTGGGTTTTATCTGGTTGTTGTTTATATAAAGAGCGCCAGCTTCTAGGAATCGCCGAGCCTCTGATTTTGATGATGCCAAGCGTGTCTGGACAACTGCCTCAAATAAATCCTCTGGTGTCATGCGTTTAGGAACGGTGCCCACGGGGAACTCGCCGCTGAGACTCTGGAATTCGGCTTGGCCTAGGTCTAGGGTATCGCCGCCAAACAGTGCCTGGGCGATTTTTACCTGAGTGTCGGCTGCTTCTTGGCCGTGGACAAGCTTGGTGACTTCGTATGCCAAGGTTTTTTGGGCAATGCGGGTAGCCCGGTTGTCATTAAACTGTGCAGCGATCTCGTCTATCTGTTCTTTTGAAAGTAAGGTGTAGATTTTCATATAGTCTATGACGCCTTCATCATCGACATTTAGCCAGAACTGGTAAAACTTGTAGATGCTGGTTTTCTTGGGGTCTAGCCAGATGGCACCTTGTTCTGTTTTACCAAACTTAACACCGGTAGCTTTGTTGACGATAAGTGGCGTGGTCCAGACATGTGCTTCTTTGGCGTCGATACGTCGGATAAGTTCTACGCCTGCGATACAGTTTCCCCACTGGTCAGCACCGGATAGTTGCAGGGTAGCTCCTTTTTCTCGGTGTAGGTGCAAAAAGTCGTACCCCTGAATGAGTGAGTAGCTGAATTCGGCGTATGAGATACCGGCACCATCATCGTTTAAACGAGATTGCACGAACTCACGCCCCAGCATGAGGCGCATAGGCATGTGCTTGCCGACGTCACGCAAGAAGTCAAGGTAGTTTATGCCCTTGAACCAGTCATAATTGTCAACGATTTCAAAATCTTTACCGGCAAATATAGTCTTGTACTGCTCGGCGATAGCGGCTTTGTTTTTGCTGATTTCGTCAAGTGTCTTGAGGCCGCGTTCTTGTTTTTTGCCATCCGGATCGCCAATGAATCCTGTGGCGCCACCGACGAGCAGGATGGCCTTGTGGCCATGGTCTATGAAGCGTCGAACCATCATGGCAGCGGCGAGGTTGCCGATTTGCATAGAGTCAGCACTGGGATCTACGCCCCAGTAAAAAGTAATAGGATCTTTGTCGAGCTCGGCGGGGTCTTTATAAGTGGTTTGGTTTACGAACCCGCGCCAAGCGAGCTCTTCGGATAGGGTCATACTCATGCCCACCAGTATAGCGTAGCCACTTAATGATGAGAAACCCAGGTATAACCCAGGCTTTCCCTTCATTAAATCCTCGTAATCTACCCTTCCAGCGACCAGTCCAAGCGCAAGTAAATTGCGATCTTGATTTGATATGCAAAAACTAGCTAGAAAGTATCAGCTTTCTCTCAGCATGAAATGGCATTGTACGGACACTAATTCTGTTATAATCAGTATCAATTAGACGGATTATTCAAGGAGCTATCTAAATCTGATGAGCACAAATAAGGGGTTGTCTGGACGCGGTCGAAAACTTGGCCGTAAAAGCAAAAATACCTTTACGACAAAAAGTGGTCAAACTATCAAGGTGAACCGGAGCTTGACCGACAAAATCAAGGCTCGCAAGGACGCCTATGCTCGTGCCCGCGCCCAGCGGCTTGCTGGCATGCCTAAGTCACGCATAAAGCGGTTCTTCTTCAGGTTGCACCCCAAGCGCATGTATAAGTACTGGTTCAGTCGTGAGGGCGGTATCATGGCCCTCAAGCTCACCGGCATTGGCCTGATCGCAGGTTTTTTGCTGTTGGTAGGCCTGTTTGCTTACTTCCGCAAAGATCTGCCTAACTTGCGTGATATCTCTGGAAATAACCTGGGCGGTAGTATTCGATACTATGACCGCACCGGACAGACCTTGCTATGGGAAGATTTTGACGCCGTCAAGCGTATCCCGGTCAAGGACGAAGAAATGTCCGACTATATAAAGAAAGCCACTGTAGCCATTGAGGATAAGGACTTCTTCAAGCATGGCGGCTTTGATACTCGTGGTATTGTTCGCGCTGCTTATAACAACTTTACGGGGGGTAGCACCCAAGGTGGCTCGACCATCACCCAGCAGCTGGTTCGCCTGACACAGTCCAGTGTAGGTAGAGAACAGACATATAAGCGCAAGATAAAAGAAGTTATTCTGTCTGTCGAACTAGAGCGTAGCTATTCCAAACAGGAGATCCTGGTAGGTTACCTCAATACAGCTCCGTATGGTGACGTGCAATATGGGGTTGAGTCGGCCTCTCGTGATTACTTTGAGAAATCTGCCAAAGACCTAACCCTAGACGAGGCAGCCTTTTTGGCCGCTATGCCACAGTCGCCGTCTTATTATTCGCCCTATGGCTCCGAATATAACCCCGAGGCCTTAATAGGTCGCCAACACTACGTCTTGCAGCTGATGGAAGAGCAAGGCATGATCAGCTCTCAGGAGCGCGATACAGCTAAGCAGGTGGAGATTCTTGCCAAAGTTAAACAGCCCAAAGCGAAATACAACGGCATCACGGCCCCATGGTTTGTGCTGGCTGCCAAAGATTTCCTAGAAGAAAAGTTCACTGCTGACACCGTCAAGCGTGGTGGATGGAAAGTAACTACAACCCTGGACCTCGGATTGCAACGGACAGCAGAAGACCAGGTAAACAAGGGCTTGGCCCAGGTGCGACGCCAAGGCGGTGATGTTGCAGCCTTTACCGCAGAAGATGTAAAGACGGGTCAGATCGTAGCCTTGGTAGGTGGAGCGGACTTTAACAATCCGGTGCATGGAGAGCTCAACTATGCACGCACGCGCCTTCCCCCGGGCTCGAGCTTTAAGCCCTATGACTATGCTGCGCTTATAGAAAAGACTAATAACTTTGGTGCTGGCTCTGTCCTGTACGATACGCAGGGACCTATCCCGGGTTATCCATGTACTGTCAAAACCAATCCCAAGACTGACAAAAAAGCTAATTGCCTATGGGACTATGACTTCCGTTACCCAGGACCGATGACACTCCGCTACGCCCTGGGTGGCTCGCGCAACATCCCAGCGGTAAAAGCCATGCTGACTGTTGGCGTCGAGCAAACTATTGAAGTAGCCAACAAACTTGGACTAAAGAGTGGCTACAAATGCTACGCTGATGAAAAGCTGTCCAAAGAAGGCCCCTGTTATGCCTCGTCGGCTATCGGAGATGGTGCCTACCTAAGACAGGACGAGCACGTGCACGCCTACGGCACCTTGTCACGCAATGGTAGGGCAATCCCCCAAACCTACATTCTGAAGATTGAGGATGCTGGCGGTAAAACCGTTGACGAATGGAAGGCCGAACAAGGCGAGCAAGCTATTCGCCCCGATGCTGCTTACATTGTCAGCGACATGATGAGTGATCCAAATGCTAGCTACTTCCCTGCTGGCCGCAAGCCACATCGCTATAACAATGGCCAGGGCACCTGGAAGTTTGCTATGAAGACCGGTACCACCAACGATGCCAAAGACGGCTGGATGATGGGCTACTCTAGCAAGTATGCTGCCGGTGTATGGGTGGGTTACCACGATCGTCAGCGTGTCATGTCTGGCACCATGGAAGGCATGACGCAACCTATCTGGGAAGGCTGGATGAAAGCTGCCCACAAAGATGCCAAGCCAGAAGATTGGCCCAAGCCAGCTACTCTGCAGTCATTGCCTGCCTACGTTGTCCGTAGTCATGTTGGCATCGGTTCTGTCGAGCCCAGCCCCGCCAACGACCTCTTTCCCCAATGGTTCCAGAAAAAGCAGGTCAACACCCAGAAGCAAACTATAGATATCGTGTCTAACAAGCTGGCTACCGAATGTACCCCAGCTCGTGCCAAAAAAGATACTACTGGCGGTGACGCAGCTAGCTTCTCTGGCGACCGGTTTGTCCCGGGTGGCGGTGGAGCCAACACAAGCGAGAGAGACGATGTGCATAAATGTGACGACGTAAAGCCGGGCGTGAGGATCAGTGTTAATCCGACTGGCGATGGAACCTATCAGCTGGTCGCTGATGTGACGCAAGGTACCCACCCGCTATCTAGTGCCCAATTCCCAGGTAGCATCGTCTTCAAGGTAAATGGCAACGCGGTTCATACGGCTACTATCACGACGGCTGGAACAGTCACCTACACTTACACGGCTGATTCCGCGGGCGATAAAACGGTGTCGGTCGAAGTGGTGGACAGCCTGTTGTATGATGCATCCGATACCAGCACAGTCACTGCTACACTTGGGAGTAATACGGGGTCTTTAACGCTCTCCGGCAACGGAAACGCCGGAGCAACTAACTTTAGTTGGACGGGTGGGAGCGGAATGGTAATCGTCTATCGTCAGTCGAATAATGCCGAGTTGTGTAAATCGAGCGGGACCGGCTGTCCTTATGGGAGCGATCTGACGGGCGTGCCAGTCTACGCTAAAGACAAAAATGGTACAGGATCGCCGGCTTTCGCCACGGTTCAATAGAACCTTACGCATACTAACTATTTTAGTGCTTCATGCGTGAAGCAAGTGAATGTGACGGCTTTCGTGCGGCCAATCGTGGTCCTGACGCAGTCTTAGTCCGTAAGGCTGCCGATGGGCGGATCAATTCAGAAAACAGCATCTTGCCTGACACTGTTTGGTGCATACGGGTGATTTCTACCTGCACCGTTTTGCCTACCTGCGCGGCGGCATCTTCGACCACTAACATAGTGCCGTCCTCTAGATAGCCTACGCCTTGGCGAGGATTGCTGCCCTTTTGCAGTATCTTGACTGTCTTTTTCTCTCCGGGCAGGGCCGATGGCCTGAGGGCTCCGGCGAGCTCGTTGACGTTTAGCACCTTGACTCCTTCTATCTCGGCAACTTTATTCAGGTTGAAGTCGGTTGTATACAATGACACATGCAATTTCTTGGCCAGAGCCACGAGCTTGTCGTCTGTGGCGTGCTTTTCTGGAAAAGCAGAGCGGTCTATGATGACGTCACAATTTTTGTTGTCCTGTAGCTCTTGGACAATGTCCAGCCCGTAGCGGGCGCGATCTCGTTTGTGCGAGTCTGTGCCGTCGGCTAACAGTTGGAGCTCATGGATGATAAATTCGGGTATTATCAGTTGCTCGGGCACAAAGCCAGCCCGAGCCAGCTCAACAATGCGGCCGTCTATAAGGGCGCAGGTGTCTATAATAAGCTTGCGGGCGGTTCGTTTGCGCACAGCAGGCATAGATGGCTTTTGCTTGCCTACCAATAAAAAGGCCACATATCCTAGTAACAGAATCTGAATACCGTCCAGCAGCACTAGTCTTTCTCCAGAAATGTATTGAGTGCTGTTCGTACGTTGGGCATGCCATGGTAGTTGGTTGGTTTTTTGCCAGAGCGCACTACCGGGCCAATGGCAGTTTCGAACCCAAGTTTCTTGGCCTCCGCTAGCCGTTTTTCTAGCTGAGGCACGTGACGGATCTCGCCGCTCAGGCCTACCTCGCCAAATACTACGGCGTTGGCTTTGAGCTGCATGCCACGAGCCGCTGAGGCAATGGCCATGATGATAGCCAGATCAGCGGCTGGTTCGGTGAGGCGAATACCACCAACGATATTGATATAAATGTCTTGGTCGGCCAGGCTCAGTTTGGTACGTTTCTCTAGCATGGCTACTAGCAGGTTGAGCCGGTTTAGGTCTATGCCACTGGCGGCTCGTTTGGGATAGCCGTAGCTGGTTTTGTTTACCAAGGCCTGGACTTCTACCAACAGTGGGCGGGTCCCTTCTAGGGTAGCCAGAACAACCGAGCCGTCACTTATTTGGCGCTCAGCCAAGAGGGCTGCCGAGGGATTATCTACGGGCTGGAGGCCATTGTCCGACATCTCGAATATGCCTGCCTCGTTGGTTGATCCGTACCGGTTTTTGATAGCACGCAGAACTTTGAACCCCTGCGAACCTGGCGAATCGCCTTCCAGCTGCATGACAACGTCTACCACGTGCTCTAGGACCTTGGGGCCGGCTATGGTGCCTTCTTTGGTGACATGGCCAACCAAAATAATAGCGGTGCCGGACTGCTTGGCAGCAGTGGTGAGCAGGTGGGTACTGTTGGTGATCTGGCTGACAGTGCCGGCAGCGGAAGAAATGGCACTGCACGAAACGGTTTGTATAGAATCGACAATTATGACTTTGTAGGTACCCTGACTTATGGTCGCGGCAATGTCGTCAGTGGAGGTGCTGGTAGACAGCTGTAGCTTCTTGCCGGTAGTGCCCAGCCGCTCAGCGCGCAGGCCAACCTGGTGAGCCGATTCTTCGGCACTGACATACAGGACAGATTGTGTGGCGCTGAGACTGTGCGCCAACTGCAAAAGCAAAGTACTCTTGCCAATGCCCGGCTGTCCGGCGATCAAATTGACACTGCCCGCCACCAGGCCGCCGCCCAGTACGGTGTCAATTTCTTTTATGCCAGTTATCAGGCGGGCATGGTCTTTGGCCAGGGCCTTACTGACCGACTGGGTAGTCAGGGATCGTCCAGCCGAGGCGCCCGGAGTGGCCGCGGCAATCAGCTGTTCTTGTAGGGTATTCCATTCACCACAGGCGTAGCACTTGCCGCTCCACGTTGAACTTTCGGCCCCACAGTTGGAGCACACATACTGTACCTGTTCCCTTTTTGCCATATGGTACTAGTGTACCAGATCTGGGTCATGAGTTATGACACTTGTTATGGGGTGACTGCAGAAAATCTCACAATTTTAGGTGATGACTTATAAGGTGGGACGGCTGTCGAGCGCCTTGAACAGCTCCTGCGTCTCCAGTGACACAGCTTTGTACTGCTCGACCAACTGATTGTAGTGATTGATCATGCTGTTCAGCTCGCGGATGTCCGCGTTATAGGCGGTTACGCGGGCGTTGAAGGCGTCTATCTGGGGTTCTGTTCGGGCACCACTGCGGTCGCGATCTAGTCCTTTGCGATCAGCCTCTAGCGTGTTTTGACGCTGTTCTATTTCGGTCTTGAGGCCTTGTAGTTCTTGTTCTATTGCTTCAGCCTTGTTTTTGCGTTCTGTAAAGACTGATTCGTATTTTTCTGAATAGGTTACTACCACGTGCCGATCGTTAAAGTACTTTTTATAGTAGGTTTCTAAGTCTTCGGGGAGTTCGCGCACCTCTGTGCCAATAATAGAATGGAGCTCGTTGGACACCACCATGGGGTCTCGTTTGCGATAGTTCTCGATAGTATCTTTGATGCGCTGATCTTTGAGGCTAGTCAGCACCTGTTCGGTTAGTTCGTCTATTCGGGTGCGCTCTGAAGTATCCAGGCGATCGTAGGCGGCGTGTAGCAGCTCGTGTGCGGCGGTGACTTGCTCTACTCCCTGCAGGCGCTCGTCCTGGACGTCGAATATATAGATACCGGTTTGTGATACGTAGCATCCCAGTACAATGGTGTGTTCGCCAAAGTCACTACAGTTTTGGGTAAACTGGGTGCGATCGTTTAGGAGCGGACGGTGGACATAGAACAGCCGACGTGCCGATTCGTTCATGGTCGTCTCTGTAGCTAGCGTGGCTATTTCTGCTGGTGCTTCATATCCACGCAGCCGTTGCCAATCGTAAATGGCTAGTCGCTGCCAATAGGCAGTAGCCACTGTTGCCAGTAGTACAAGTAATACTACCAGCGGCCATACGCGCGGACGTCGATTCATATCCCCTAGTTTACACCATAGACGCAGGCACTTCAGCCTGAGCTTGGTAGGTCAGATCGTCTTTGCCAGCGCCAATATGGATAATCTCGCCCTTGTGGTAGTCATTTCCCAGGAGAGCAAGCGCTAGATGATCCTCTATGGTATCGGCAATGAGTCGTCTCATGGGCCGCACGCCGTTACGGGAGTCATAGCCGTGCTGGAGCAGATGTTTCTTGGCGGCTTTGTCCAGCTGCAGGCCAATGCCATGCCGTACTAATCGTTCGCGCAGTTCGCCAATTTGTAAGTCCAGGATTTGCATGACGTCTTTTTTGGTTAGCGCCCGGAAGACAATGATCTTGTCTATGCGGTTTAAGAGCTCGGGGCGCATCATCTTCTTGAGCTCGTCATGTACCTTGTCTTTGTTGCTGGCGTGCAGGGCGTCTAGGTTACTTAGGTCAGATCGGTCGGTGGCCTGGAACCCCAGAGAAGCTTCTTTTTGCAGTTTATCAGCGCCAATATTGCTCGTCATGATGACAATGGTGTTGGTGAAGTCGATCTTGCGGCCTTTTGCATCGGTCAAGACGCCGTCTTCGAGTATCTGCAGCAGCATGTTAAAGACTTCTGGGTGGGCTTTCTCGATCTCGTCAAACAGCACCAGGCTGTAGGGTTGTCGCCGGATTTTGTCGGTTAGCTGACCACCCTCGTCGTACCCAACATAGCCGGCTGGGGCACCAACTAGTCGCGAAACGGTATGGTGTTCGCCAAATTCGCTCATGTCGATCTTGACCAGGTTGTTTTCGCTGCCAAAGAACTCTCTGGCGAGGACGCGAGCCAGCTCGGTCTTGCCAACACCGGTAGGGCCCAGAAAGACAAACGAGCCAATGGGGCGTTTGCCACTGCCAATACCTACCCGGTTGCGCCGGACGGCCTTGGCGACAGCCTCGACAGCTTCGTTCTGACCAATGACGTATTTGCTCAGCGTTTTTTCTAGGTTCAGCAGATATTTGGCTTCTGATCGGATAACTTTGTTAACTGGCACACCGGTCATGCGCGCTACGACGTCAGCGATGTCTTCGCTAGTAACGGTGAGTTGATTAGCCGTCTTGCCGGCCTGCTCGAGCGCTTTGAGCTCTTCGTTGATTTGCGAGGCACGCTGTTTTTCTTTGGCTGCCTTTTCGTAATCTTCGCTGTCCACTGCGTCTTCGATGCGCATGCTGACGAGTTTTAGCTCTTTTTGCAGTTTACGGACTTCGGGCGGTGTCTTGCCCTTGTCCACGCGCAAGTGAGCGGAGGCTTCGTCTAATAGGTCGATAGCCTTGTCTGGCATGTAGCGGTCGTTGATATAGCGCTTGGCGAGTGTCACCGTGTCTTCTAGCACTTTGTCACTCACCTTTACGCCATGAAAATCTTCGTAATGGCGGCGAAGGCCTTTGAGGATGGCTAGCGTCTCCGGAACAGTAGTCTCTGGTACCTGGATGGGCTGGAAACGTCGCTCGAGCGCAGCGTCTTTTTCTATGTGCTTGGTGTATTCGGCTGTAGTGGTGGCGCCAATGACTTGGACTTTGCCGCGAGCCAGGGCGGGTTTGAGGATATTGCCAGCGTCCATGGCGCCTTCGGCGGCGCCGGCGCCCACAATAAGGTGGAGCTCGTCTATAAAGACGATGGTTTTGTGATCGTTCTCTAGTTCGGACATGACTTTCTTGAGGCGCTCTTCGAATTCGCCACGATACTTAGTGCCGGCGATCATCCCGGCGAGATCTAGCATGACCAAGCGCTTGTCTAGCAGGCTGTCAGGTACGTCTTCGGCTATGATGCGTTGGGCCAGGCCCTCTACGATAGCCGTCTTGCCAACCCCGGGTTCGCCAATAAGTACTGGGTTATTTTTGGTGCGGCGGTTCAGGATAGTAATGACGCGGCGAATCTGGGGCTCGCGTCCTACGACTGGGTCTAGTTTGCCCTGGCGGGCCTGGGCTGTCATGTCGGTGCCAAAGAAGTCTAGGGCAGTCTTTTTCTGTTTTTTGGAACGGCGCCGGCCTTCGGTTGCTGCTTCGCTTTCTTCTTCGTATTGTTGGCGATTCAGGAATTGTTCGAGTTCGTTGACAAGTGAGTCGACGTTGACGTTCATGTCGCGGAGTAGAATGGTTGCCCGAGCGTTCTTTTGGCTGAGCACGCTGTACAGAATATGCTCGGTGCCGCAAAACTCTTGGTTGAAATCCTGGGCTACGTCGTAAGCCATCTTCAGAGTCAGCTTGGCGGTTTCGCTCAAGCCTTTGGCTCCCATGTTAATAACGAGAGTTTTTGGTGTCAGGTTCAGGGCGAGTCGGGCACGATCGAGTGTTACCCCATTTTCTTCGAGAATCTTAGATCCTATGCTGGTGTCCTGGGCCAGTACACCCAGTAGTAAGTGCTCGGTACCAACGTAGGCACTGCCGAAACTACGAGCAATAGCATCGGCGTGCTTTAGGCTTTGCAAGGCATTATCAGTCAGATGGTTCAAAAATTCTTGGAAATCAGGGCTGCTTGGCATCATTATGTTCTACCCTTTCAAGCGAGATCTTATATCGTTGTTCGCTGCTTCTATTTTACCATTTAGCACTCAGCATGCAAGAGTGCCAGAAAAATTAATTTTACTCTGGAATCTCCATATGAAATAATCTGGGTTCGCCTACGCCCTCGACCTCTAGGCCGATGTCTGGGTCTTCGATGAGAGGGTCTACGAGGTACACGCATCGGGCTGCATATTCACCCGTCGTTGCGCTACCGCTAAATTCGCTGCGTATATTGAGAGTAATGGATAAGAACTGTGGCATAGCAATGGAAACCTTTCGCCATGGCGCGGAGCGGTTGGGGCGTTCGGGCAGGCTGTCCAGCACCTGCCTTTCGTCGGTGATACGATTCCGGTAGGCGACATAGTTTTCTGGTAGTTCAAAAGCGACCATCTCTAAAGACACGGCTCGTCTTATGAGCTCGGAAACGGTGATGCGTAGCGTTTTGGCTCTGACCCGAAAATGTTCCAGCTCATCGTTGGTGATAAGGAGCGGTTCCTTTTCTGGGCCTGAGTCCATGGTGATCCTGAGTTATTTTTCGTCTGTGCCGTGTTGTTCGATGGCTTCCAGCAGGGAGCTTTCCAGCTGTTCTTTTTTCTTAAGCTTAGTTGCTGCTACCGGTCGGGCCGTGGTTGTGCCTTCGGCGACGGCTGGTGGTTCTGGGGCTTTTTGCTGCTCTGCAGCGATGTCTATGTCTAGGCCGGTTAGTTTGCTGGCCAGACGGACGTTCTGTCCACTTTTACCAATGGCAATACTCAGCTGATCTTCAGGTACGGTCACTTTGGCTTTGTTGTTCTTTTGGTCTATTTCAACTTTTGTGACTTTGGTAGGACTGAGGGCATTGGTGATGTAGTCGTTCAGATCTTCGCTGAAGACAACGATATCAATCTTTTCTTGCTCGCCAATCTCGCTCATAACAGCGTTTACGCGAGTACCATGGCCGCCTACAAACGTACCGACTGGGTCGACACCTTGGACGGTACTGGCTACGGCAATCTTGCTGCGGACACCAGCTTCACGGGCAATACCTTTGATCTCTACTGCGCCGTTTTCCATTTCTGGCACTTCGGCTCGGAACAGCCACTCTATAAACTGCGTGTTGCCACGTGATACTACCAATTGTGGACCGCGAGGACCACGCTCGACGTCTTTCAAAAAGACCTTGAGCCGCTGGCCGGGATAGTATCGCTCACCCTGGATCTGTTCGCTCATGGGCATGATCCCCTGGGCTTTGCCCAAGTCTACTCGTACAATGCGGCCTTCAACCCGAGCGACGATGCCGTTGATAACGGCGCCGATCTTATCTTCGTATTCGTTCATAATGATTTCGCGCTCGGCTTCGCGCAGGCGTTGCAAAATAACTTGCTTGGCGGTCTGGGCGGCTACGCGACCAAAGTTGTTGACTTTTTCGTGGATCTCTACGGTTTCGCCTACTTTGGCATCTTTGCGGATGGCTTGGGCTTCTGTTAGGGGGATTTCGAAGTGGTCGTCTTCTACGTTGTCTACTACTTCTTTGCTCACGTAAGCATCGACGTCACCATTGTTTAGGTTCATGCTAACGCGCACTTCTTGCTCGCGTTCTCCGTAGTCGCGGCGATAGGCTGCAGCCAGCGCTTGTTCGACGACTTCCTGAACGACTTCAGTGGGCAAATTCTTTTCTTCGGCAATGGATTTGACGGCCATAGCCAGTTGTTTGATATCTAGATCCATAGGTGGACTCCTTATTTCATGAAAAAAGTCGACCTGCCGGCCGACTCACTACAGTCGTAATAGTACAGCAAAACCCAGTAAGCGTCAAATGCACATCAGGCCTCTCTTCGCTGTCAAAAATGGTACTATTAGTGTAATGGGTAAAAATACTGTCAAAAGGCTGTTTGATGAATTTCAGCCGATCCATTATGCATTAGATCTAAAGCCAGACCGCGACAACATGACGTTTAGCGGCACGGTTGTTATCACTGGCACCAAGTCTGGGCGACCAAGTCAACGTGTGACTTTTCACCAGAGTGGACTGAAGATAACAGCCGCACACATAACGCGCCATGACAAAAAAGGCGATCAAGAGATCGTCGTTGACCGTATTAACCATCACGCCACCTATGACGAGGTACGATTGCATGCCAAGACTATGGCATATCCTGGCCGCTACACCATTCGCATGGATTTTAAGGGCAAGATTACCGAAAACATGAATGGCATATACCCCAGCGTATTTGAGCAGGATGGCGTACAGAAACAACTGATTGCCACACAGTTCGAAAGCCACCACGCCCGCGAAGTCTTCCCAAGTGTTGATGAGCCGGCTGCCAAGGCGACCTTTGATCTCAGCCTCAGTACTCCCGTAGGCGAAACGGTCTTGGCTAATACGCCCGTGAAGACCCAAGTAGTAGAGAACGGGGTGCAGCACACCACCTTCGAGACAACACCCAAGATGAGTACTTATCTGCTGGCTTTTCTTTATGGCGAGCTAGGATATAAAGAAGCCAAAACTAAAGATGGTGTCGTGGTGCGCGCTTATGCGACACCGGACAATGTTAAGCTCACTGATTTTGCCCTGGATGTCGCAGTCAAGACCCTGGAATTTTATAACGATTATTTTGGTATACCCTATCCATTGCCCAAGGCTGATATGGTGGCCTTGCCCGATTTTGCCTCTGGCGCCATGGAAAACTGGGGGCTGATTACTTACCGCGAACAGTGCATGCTGGTGGATCCCGTCAATACTTCGCTCAACACCAAGCAGTATGTAGCCATGGTGGTCTGTCACGAGTTTGCCCACCAGTGGTTTGGTAATTTGGTGACTATGCGTTGGTGGACGGACTTGTGGCTGAACGAGGGCTTTGCCAGCTGGATCGAATATCTGGCGGTTGATCACTTGTTCCCGGAGTGGCAAATGTGGATTCAGTTTGCTGTCGATGAGCAACAGCGGGCCTTTAAACTGGACGCCCTGGAGCACACTCACCCCATTGAGGTGCCAGTGCACCATCCGGATGAGATCCGTACTATCTTTGACACTATTAGCTATAGCAAGGGTGCCAGTGTTATTCATATGTTGCATGACTACCTGACGCCAGAGCTGTTCCGCGACGGTTTGCGTCACTACTTAGACCTGCATAAATATGCCAATACTGACACCGTAGACCTGTGGGCAGCACTCGAGCAAATTTCGGGTAAACCAGTAAAAGACTTTATGCATGCCTGGACGTCGCAGCCCGGCTTTCCTGTTGTGCACGCCAACGTCGAAGATGGCGCGGTCACGCTGACTCAGGAACGCTTCTATGTAAATCCGGAAATATCTGACAAGACCACCAAGACGTGGCCCATAGCTCTACTGGCTGGCAGCGGTATCGAGCCAGAGCTGATGACCCAAAAGATTACCGCCATTGATCTGCCTGATAGCCATTCATTTAAGCTGAACCAGGGCCAGAGTGGCTTTTATCGTACCACCTATAATGCCAGCCATTTAAAGCATCTTGGCGAACTTATCAAGAAGGGCCGTATGTCTCCGCTCGATCGTCTGGGAATTTTGAGCGATCTATTCGAAGCGGCCAAAGCCGGCGAGGCTGACACATTGGACGCCATTCATTTCCTGGAAGTATTCGAAAACGAAAACGACAACGCCGTCTGGGATGTGATTGCCGGGGGGATCATGGCCGTGCGCAATATATTCAACGACGAAGAGCTGCGCGAACTCATGAAACCCTTTATCAGGCGGCTGGTTGCCAAGCAGCTGGCACGCCTGGGCTGGAAGCCAGCCGAGGATGAACTGCACTTTGATACCCTGCTGCGACCTACCATCATCGGACTTGCTGCCGGAGCGGACGAACCTAGTGTAGTCAAAGAGGCGCTGCGTCAGTTCCAGGCCATGAAGTCAGCCCAAGATATCAATCCCGACCTGAGGGGTGTAGTGTATAGTACTGCAGTCCGGCATGGCGATGCCAAGACTTTTGACAAGTTGTTTGCCATGCATGAATCGACCGCCAACAGTGACGAACGGTTGACGTTAACAGCCGCCCTCACACACTTTGAACAGCCCGAGCTGATTGATAAAGCGCTGGATATAATCAAGTCCAAGTCGGTGCGCACCCAGGATATTAGCTACTGGGTGGCCTATAGCTTTGTTAATCGTTTCGCTCGCCAAAAGACCTGGAAGTGGATGACTGATAACTGGCACTGGCTGGCCAAGAAAATGGGAACAGATCTTAGCTTTAACCGGTTCCCCATGTACGCCGCACATGCCTTTTCTAACCGGGAATTTCTGAAAGACTATAAAGATTTCTTTTTGCCCCGCATAGAACCGTCGTTTGAAAGATCTATTCGGCAAGGTATCGAGGTGATTACCTGGCAATCTGCCTGGAAAGAAAGAGACTTAAAAGAAGTCAAAAACTTCTTCCAGGCCCAAAGTTAGTTTTTACTAGCTTAAATTCCGCATTCTACTGCGCCAGGAATCGATGTGCTATTGTTTGCCAAAGTCTTGGCGCAAAAATAGCGCTTCGATGTCCTGATTACTGCTAAGACTATACGATTGAGGGGTAGTCGCTAGTGCGCTGCCGTAAAGATATTGTATATTGTATGCGTCCTGTCGTTGGAAGAAAGAAGTCTTTCCATGAGGAGCTTACTTGTCATTTTAGGTTCGTTGGCCTATGTCACGGTTTTGCCGTGGGCCAGTTCGGGCAGCATCTCGCTACTATTCCCCGCCATTTTTGTCTCTACTTTGTACTTTGTGTGCAGTCTCTCGGTCACTGGGCCAGCCCTGATCGCGGGTACGAACTTGCTTATCGGAGTACAGATCGGTACCTACTTTGGTCCACCGAGTTCAACTAACATCCTCGCTTTCACGGGGGCTGTATTGGCGATGCCTTTCGCTGTGGCGAGCAAAAACAAGCTATGAGCCACCGAATTCCTCCCGAGGACATCTAGGGTTAAGTATGCTACTGGGTCGTACCCGGAGCAGAAGCAGGTTCACGTCAGTATTGCTGACGCCTCCCCTAGAAACCAGAGCCATAGTATATGTGCCGAGCCCGCTCGGTGTTGTTTCTCATATACTATGGTCTTTATATTTTTAGGTAATAATCGAGTCAATAAATTCTATGTGGTTGGCATCGATAGCCACTGCCGCGAGCTGGTAGTCCCCAGGCCAGTCGTGGTTTTGTACCCACATTTCTGCCGCAAACTGCATGCTGTGGAGTTTCTTTGGCGTTATGTAGTCCAGGCCGCCGCCGTGCTTTGTGTTGCGGCGATACTTTACTTCTACCAGGTAGAGTACCTTATCTTTTTTGGCGACTATATCAATCTCGCAGTACCGTGTCTTCCAGTTCAGCTGCAGCACGGCAAAGCCCTGTGATTCTAAGTAAACTGCGGCACGTTTTTCGGCATTATGGCCCGCTGCGTAGTTAGAACCCATCCCTAAAAGTCTCTTTCGGCTGCAAGCCATCTTGACGAGCACTTGAAAAGACTTTTAAGATGGGTTCTAGACATTCTGTAGGTTTTTTAGCGGCTGCCAGCTTAGGCGGTGTAGCTCACAGGCACCGTGGAGTGCTAGCATGTCGCGGTGCAAACGCGTGCCATAGCCAACATGTTTGTCAAACTGATACTGGGGGAATTGCTGGGCGATATCGCGCATGTAGTTGTCCCTAGCTACTTTGGCAACAATACTTGCGGCACTGACGGCTGGCACCAGGTTGTCGGCCTTGATCAGGGTGATTGCCTTTGGGTTGGAGCTGAGGTAATTGTAGTTGCCGTCCATGATGATCTGATCGTAGCCGCAGGTCAGTTGCGCAACGGCTTCAGCGGCGGCCTGGCGGGTGGCCTCGGTCAACCCCAGCCGATCGACATCGGCGGGTTGGATCCAGCTGATTCCGATACTGGCATGTTTATGGATGCGGACAGCCAGTATTTCTCTTTGAGTACGAGTGAGGAGCTTTGAGTCCTTGAGGCCTCGCAAGCGTTTGTGCAGTACAACCGCTGCCACCACCAACGGACCAGCCCAGCAGCCGCGCCCTACTTCGTCTACCCCTACTACATTCATGCTTTCATGGTAACAAAAAACCCTGGACGTGCCAGGGTTTTATTGTCATATAACGGATTTTTACTCTTCTTCTTCGCGAGCTTTCAGTGCTGCTTCGGCCTTGGCTTCTAGTTTTGCGTCTCCTTCAGCCTTTTTGGCGGCGTCTGCTTCTGCGGCGGCTTTGACTTCGTCGTGCAGTTTTTCTTCTTCAGCTTCGGCCTTGGTGTCGTGGATGGTGTTAACGGCTTCGCGGTCAAAGTCCATGCCGGTTAGACGAGCAGACTTACCGGTGCGAGCACGCATGTAAGTTAAGTAGTTGCGGCGAACTTTGCTACGCTTGGTCACCTCGACCTTTAGTACGAGGGGGCTGTGCAGCAAAAAGCTCTTCTCTACGCCAACGCCGCTGGCAATCTTGCGTACCAGGATACGGCTGGTGTGGCTACCCTTGCGGTCTACGCGGATAACCAGGCCCTGAAAAATCTGTACACGCTCTTTGCTTCCTTCGCGGATTTTTTGGTGCACTTTAACGGTGTCGCCAGGTCGAATGTCGACGACCTGAGACTTTTTGTATTTTTCCTCAATTTTCTGAATAACAGATTGCATATCCAATAGATATTACACTATTCACCTCTTTAATGCAACAACTTAACCCTGAAATATAAAAGTTTAGGAATTTATTTTATGCACCGCTATAGTAAAGATATGGACTATGCAAAAGAGGCGTTAAAAAAGCACAAAGAACTTAAAGGCAAAATATCGGTTGAACTCAAGGACCCGTTAGATAGCCGTGACAAGCTAAGCACTTATTACACGCCTGGAGTGGCAGCCGTCTCTAGTTATATATATGAGCATCCCGAAGAGGGGCGTGATTATACATGGCTGAACAACATCGTTGCCGTGATCTCTGATGGCTCGGCCGTGCTGGGCCTGGGCAACATTGGGCCCAAAGCCTCGCTGCCAGTCATGGAGGGTAAGGCCATGCTGTTCAAGCATTTTGCGGGCATTGACTCGGTGCCGATCATTCTAGACGTGCATACGGCAGACGAAATAGTGGCAGCCGTAAAGGCTATCGCGCCCAGTTTCGGCGGTATCAACCTAGAGGATATTGCCGCCCCGCTTTGCTTTGAGGTAGAAGAACGGCTGAAAGCCGAACTGGACATACCGGTGTTTCACGACGACCAACACGGTACTGCGGTAGTCGTGCTGGCGGGTCTTATTAACGCCATGAAAGTTACTGGACGTCGCTTGGAGGATTGTCGGATTGTGTGCGTGGGCGCTGGTGCAGCCGGAACGGCCATCATGAAATTGTTGGACCTGTATGCCAAGCCCGAAATACTAGCAGTTGATAGCGTGGGCATTATTAGCTCGAAGCGCACGGATCTGAACACCGAGAAGCAAAAACTCCTGGCGTTTACAAATAAACATGATGTCCACGGTTCCC
Source organism: Verrucomicrobiia bacterium (assembly GCA_035489575.1). Lineage (NCBI taxonomy): Bacteria > Pseudomonadati > Verrucomicrobiota > Verrucomicrobiia > Verrucomicrobiia bacterium. The sequence continues at coordinate 70,055 of DATHJY010000011.1, read as the reverse complement.
TGGAGGACGCTCTGAAAGATGCCGATATCTTCATCGGGGTGTCAAAAGCTGAATTGCTGACACCTGCGCTTGTGAAGACTATGGCCAAGAAGCCGATTATCTTTGCTATGGCTAACCCGACACCCGAAATCATGCCAGATGAAGCTAAGGCGGCTGGGGTAGCGGTCATGGCTACTGGTCGCAGTGACTTCCCAAATCAAGTCAACAACGCTCTGGCATTCCCGGGTATTTTTCGTGGAGCGCTGGATAATAAGGTTCGCACGATTACGGATGATCATAAAATCAAGGCTGCCAAGGCTATTGCTGGGCTAGTTGAGCATCCGACTGCCGAAGAAATTATTCCAAGCGTGTTAGATGACAGACTGGTGTCCAGTATTAGTCGAGAAATCAGATAGATCAGGGCTGTGGCTAGCCGACGACCCGGAACACTTCTTCTAGGGTAGTCTCGCCGGCAATGGCCTTGAGTATGCCATCTTGTATCATGGTGCGCATACCACTTTTTATGGCGGCTGCTTCAATTTGCTGGGCGGTCGGATGCGTGTTTTCTAGGAGCTTGCTTACTTCGCCCTGCATGAGGAACTGCTCGCGCAAGGCTACTTGCCCACGATAGCCGTAGGGATTGTCTGCACTCGCACCAGCCTTGTATAGCTGCAGATTATTGACGTCTGGGCGCTCGATACCCTCGGGAAGAGTGGATATGATTTCGGCTAACTTCTTCTTGGTGGGCTCGTCTGGCGTATAGGCCTGCTTGGATGAGTCGTCCAGACGGCGAACAAGTCGCTGAGCCATGACTAAGCGGATAGCTGACACAAACAGAGGATTTTCGCCAATGATGTCGCCCATTCTGGTCAGAGCGGCGGCAGCAGAAGAAGCGTGGAAAGTCGAAAGCACGAGGTGTCCGGTGAGCGAGGCCTGCAGGGATGTCTTGGCGGTGTCTATATCGCGGATCTCACCAACCATGACGATATCTGGGTCAAGGCGTAAGACAGCGCGCAGTTTGTTGGCAAAGCTCAGTTCTGTAGCCGATTTGGTGGTGACGGAGATTTGGGTGATGCCGGTAAACTGATATTCTACTGGGTCCTCGATGGTAATGACCTTGCGCTCTTCGGAGTTGAGGGTATTGAGCATGGAATACAATGTGGTGGTCTTGCCCGAACCAGTTGGGCCGACAACCAGTACCAGGCCGCTTGGCTTGGCAATGATATCGTCTACTACTTTGCGCTCATCTGCTGATAGGCCCAGTTTGTCTAGGTTGTACATGTTTTCGTCCAGGTTGAACAAACGCATGACAACATCCATGCCGTTTATGGTGGGTACGGTTTCCAGGCGGAGATTTATGTCTACCTCGGCGCCATCCTGCATTCGCAGGTGCTGGGCGATGTGGCCCTGCTGTGCTTCCCCGGAGGAAGTAGATACATTGCCAGCGCTGGCAATGGCAGAAATCAGCACACGGTACTTTTCGATACTCAGACGAGCAACGGGATGCAAAACGCCGTCTATACGGAACCGAACGCGGACGTATTCGCGCTGGATCTCTAGGTGGATATCTGAAGTGGCCAATTTGTGCGCCTGTTGCACTAGATAGGCTAACATGTCGGCTGCTCGCACTTGCTCGAGGGTGGAGGACACCGAGCGGATGAGCTCTTCCTGGCCGGCGTTGGTAATAGAGATGTCTTGGTAGACCACTTGTTTGGGCGGGTCGTACAGTTTCATGTACTCCCTGAAGCCGGTCTCGGAAATGAGTCCAAAAGCTATACGCTGGTCCAAAAACTTATGACGCATATCTACCATGGTTTGCTGGGACGTCGTGTTGGTGACGCCAAATGTAACATTGTGCTCGTCTGCCTGGATAGGGATAAGCCGCAAATTATAGAGCTCTTGGGTGGTTAGATAGTCTTTGTAGAGCGTCTTTTTAGCAATACGCGAAGTATCTATATAGTTTAGCCCCAATATAATAGCTCGTCGCTGGGTAGTTAGCTCTTCGTCACGTCTGGCGTCTTGGCTCATGCCAAACTCCCTAACTCTAAGAGTGCATGCAAAATCTGAACACGTTTTCGCGGGGCTTTCATATACCCTTATTTAAGCATAAGAAGAGTACTTTGATAAGATGTGGTCATGATGAAACAGCGTGAGCTAATAGTAATCGCCCACAATTTGCGGAGTTGCCACAATGTGGGGTCATTACTGCGGACGGCCGAGGGTTTGGGTGTACGAACGGTCTACTTGTCTGGCTACACGCCTTATCCCGAAATGCCAGACGATGATAGATTGCCCCATATTCGTCAAAAACTACATAAGCAGATACAAAAAACAGCGCTGGGGGCTGAAAGGCTGGTTGATTGGCAGGTATATAAGAATATAGCTGATCTGTTTGACTTGTTGGGGCAGCAAAATACACCCGTATATGCTGTTGAACAGGCGAAGGGGTCGATAACTTTGCCCGGCTTTCAGCCACCGGACAGGCTGGCGCTGCTGGTGGGTCGAGAAGTCGAGGGGGTGGAGCCAGAAGTGCTGGCCCGCTGCAAAGCAGCCCTAGAGATACCCATGGCTGGATCCAAAGAATCATTCAATGTCGTACAAGCTGCCGGAATGGCGCTTTATCATTGTGCATTCTTCCAAGAAACACAGTAGGCTGTCTGGTGCGTGCCCGGTTTGATATACTTATGGTTAACGAGTACCGATATGCCCAAAATATCCAGAAGAACGCACACAAAAGACCACACCAAACGGCACGGCCGACACCACAAGCAAAGCCCCAAGTACGCCAAGGTGTACGCACCCTATTTGCCGCTGGTTATATCTATTATTGCCAGTATTTTCCTGAGTTTTTGGCGCCCAGCGCCGGGCAATACCCTGGCCTACGCCACCGAAATAAGCGCTGGTGGTTTGCTGTCGACCACTAACAGTCAGCGGACTGCCAACGGAGCGGGGTCGCTGTCTTTGAGCGGCCAGCTCAACTCGGCCGCTCAGGCTAAGGCAAATGACATGGTAGCGCGCGATTATTGGTCACATACCACGCCCGACGGTCAGCAACCGTGGGTATTCATTGATTCTACCGGCTATAAATATAGTAAGGCTGGCGAAAACCTGGCCTATGGATTTGCCACCAGCAGCGAGACGGTTTCTGGCTGGATGAATAGCCCGGCACACAAGGCCAATATGCTAGATACCTCTTTTACTCAGGTTGGCTTTGGGTATGCCAACAGCGCCGATTTCAATGGCGACGGCGAGCAGACCGTGGTGGTCGCCATGTATGCCAAGCCACAAGTCCAGGCTGCCACGACGCCACCGGCCCCTAGTACCACCGCTCCTACTGCTACCCCCAAGCCGCCTGCGGCACCAGCCCCTGTCCCCACGCCATCGCCTACTGCTCCCGCAGAGCAGCCGGCTGCACCGGTCGAGCAACCAAAAGAATCAGCACCAGTTGCGACCGATCAGCCGGCTGCTGCTGTTACCACTCAGCCCAAGAAGATATCACGCATAGAGGCCCTGACTGGCGGGCGGTTGCCGTGGGCAGCTACTGCGCTCGGTATGTTACTGATCGGCTTGGCGGTGTTCAAGCTGCTGCATCATAGTCTGAAGTTCCGTCACTTGCTGAAGGATGGCGAGCGACTTATTTTGCACCACCCCTTGCTAGACAGCACATTGTTGGGTCTCGCCATACTAGGTATGACGCTACTGCGGACTGTCGGTACTATCTTATAGGAGAAGTTTGTCCAAGAGGGTCGTCGCTGGCTGCTCTAGGCTGACGTGTATAAAGTCTATGCCAAAGGCAGCAACTGCTTCATTTTTGGCTCCGTCGTCCAGCAGGGCTACTTGCCCGGGCTGCATAGTATGACGGCGCAAATAGTCTCCAAAGAACAGGCTAGAGCCATCTGTTGCTGTTTCTCGTTTGAATGCACCCACTAGGTGAGAGCTGAGTATGTCGTCGCTGAAAGTGTTTACCCGCAGAGCCGGAACGGTCCACCTAGTAAAGCAATCCATATTATCTGTAGCAATTACTATGCGTACGCCACGCTCCTGGACTGCTCGCAGCAGGTGTGGCAGGCGCTCGTCGATAAAGCTCATATTTTGGCAGCTGTGTCGCATATGTTCTAGCAGTTGGGCATAGTCTATTCCCGTTTTGGCCGCGGCAACGGCAAGTGCTTGTTCGGTCGTGAGTTTGCCGAGCATCCAGCGCTGAAAAGTGTCATCAGGGTCGCTGGATTGAAAAACGCACTCTTGGATAGATTGGTAGTCATCGGCGCGTTTGGGATCATCCTTCCAATGCCCCCACAGACGTGATTGGCTGAGCGTGCCATCCCAATCGATAAATAATGTATCGTATTTCATGATTATTGAACTTTGACGTTATCGGCACCTACGAGGCTGCCGAACGAGGCCAGGATGGAAGCGTCGGCCTGTACCCGTATGGGCAATCGAATGACTTGTTTGGTTGCCTCTGGTCCCACCACCAGCACTACTTCGGCATCGCCCTTGTTGGCGTCGATAGCCTGGCGGAGCTCCAGCAGGGTTTTATGGTCATCACTGCGTTCCAGCCGGATATATATGCGTTGCGGAACGGCCTCTTTGGACGTGACCACGGCGGCTGCACTAGTGCGTGGTTTTTTGGATGGTTTTACCACCTTGGGCTTTTTGCCAGTTGCCTGATAGGCCACCGCTTGGGCGTGGGTTATCTCACGGGCGTCATCTACCAGTACTTTCAACTCCTGGGACATGTTGCCGTCACGGTCTTTGGCGTTTATTTTGCCTTTTACCAAGATAACTTTGTCGCGCTCCCAGATGCCGACGGTTTGCTGGTACATGCTGGGAAACAGTATGAGTTCTAGCTCGCTGAATTGGTCGGCTAGTTTTACAAATGCCATTTTTTGACCATTTTTTGTAGTGATCTCGCGGACATCCTGGATAGCCCCGCCGATGGTCACGGGCTTGCCATCGTGTTCTGGCTTGAGGCTTTTGATCGGTGTGGTTCGTTCTGCAAGAAAGAGTTCGTAGGCCTCCAGGGGGTGTTGGCTCAGATACAGACCAAGCAGCTCGCGCTCCCAGATCAGTTGCTCTTGCTGGTTAAACACTTCAGTGGGGTTGTCTAACTTGAGTGTGGGTTTGTGAGCCATGGCGTCGTCAATAATATTGCCAAAGAGGTCTGTCTGGCCACTGGCCTTTTCTTTTTGCAGGCGAGAGGCATAGGCTAGCAAAACATCCATATTGTGGAGCAGAAAACTGCGTTCGCCATAACGATCAAAGGCGCCAGACTTGACCAAACTTTCCAGTGTTTTGCGGTTGGCTACACGGGTGTTCACTCTGGTAAAGAAATCCTCTAGGGTTTCAAATTGGCCATTGGCATCCCGAGTGTGTATGATCTCGTCGGCTGCACCCGTACCTACGTTTTTGATGGCCGCCATACCAAATCGGATCTGATTGGTCTTGGGCACTACGGCAAATTCTAGGTATGATTCGTTGACGTCTGGCGGCAGTACCTCGATACCCATATGTTTGCATTCGGTAATCTCGATAGCCAGGCGGTCGGTGTCGTCGAAGTCACTCGTCATAAGGGCGGCCATGAAGGCGGCCGGATAGTGGGCCTTTAGATAGGCCGTTTGGTAGGCTATCAGGGCGTAACAGGCAGCGTGTGATTTGTTAAAACAGTAATTGGCAAATTCTTCCAGTTGGTCCCAGAACTTTTCGGCCATTGCCTCGGTGGCGCCACCGTGCTTGACGGCTCCTTCGACAAATTCGACTTTTACCTTGCGCATAAGGTCGATCTTTTTCTTGCCTACTGCCTTGCGCAGTGTGTCGGCCTGTCCGCCGCTAAAGCCACACCATTCCTTGGATATCTGCATGAACTGTTCCTGATAGACCAAGATGCCGTAAGTATTCTTGAGCGAGTTCTCTAGGCCGGGGTGCAGGTAGGTTATGTCCTCTTGGCCGTGCTTGCGCTTAATGAAACTGTCAATAAACTGCATAGGGCCAGGCCGGTACAGCGCCACCATCGCGACGATATCTTCAAAGGCGGTAGGTCGCAGCTCTTTCAGGTAGCGTTTCATGCCGGCGGATTCCAGCTGGAACACGCCAGTGGTGTCGCCACGCTGGAACAATTCAAATGTTTTGTCGTCGTTTAGCGGAATAGTGTTGATGTCGAGGTCGTTGCCATACACCCTTTTAACAATACGCAATGCGTTCTTGATGATGGTCAGGTTGCTCAGTCCTAAGAAGTCCATCTTTAGGAGCCCGAGCTCTTCAACCGGACCCATAGGGTACTGGGTGGCTACCACCCCTTTTTGGGCCATTTCAAGCGGCACAAATTTGACGATATCATCAGGCGCGATAACTACTCCGGCTGCGTGCACACCATGACTGCGCACCGTACCCTCTAGGCGCACCGCTTGGTCCAGGACCTGGCGTGATACTTCGTTTGTCTCGTACTCACGCTTCAGGTCGGCATCATCCTTGAGTGACGTTGGCAGTGGTATGTGACGGCCTTGTACTGGCGCGGGTATCATCTTGGCCAGGCGGTCGGCATCGGCATAGGGCACTTGCAGCACCCGGGCTACGTCGCGCACGGCGTTACGAGCAAACATGCGGCCAAAGGTAACGATATTTGCTACCCGCTCGGTGCCATACTTTTCTACACAGTACTGAATAACCTCGTTACGCCTGGTGTCCTGGATGTCGATATCGACGTCGGGCATGCTGATGCGGTCCGGGTTTAGGAAGCGCTCGAACAGCAAGTCGTACTGCATGGGGTCTAGCTCGGTCACTTTTAACGCATATGAAATGATAGAACCAGCGGCCGAACCGCGGCCCGGGCCAAACACAATGCCATTGTCCTTACCCCAGTTAATAAAATCCTGAATGATAAGGAAATAGCCGTTAAAGCCCATTTTGTCTATCACCCCGAGTTCGTAGGTTGCTCGCTCGGCAATGTTTTTGGGCAGTGTCTTTTTGGCTGCCGCAATGCTGACTTTGGCTGCCGCTTCTTCTGCTGTGCCGCCGTAGCGCCAGGCTAGTCCGCGGTAGACCAGTTTGTCTAGATAAGTTTTCTCTGTCTCGCCTTCTGGCACTGGAAATTTTGGAATCAGGATCTTGCCTAGCTCTAGTTCGACATTGCAGCGGTCTGCAATGGCTGCCGTAGTGGTGATAACGTCGGGATACTCTGCGCCCCAACGTTTGATGATCTCTGCCGGTGTTTCGACGTGTAGTGGGTAGTCTTTAAGCGACATGCGCTTTTCGTCGCTGAGGAATGAGCCTGTTCCCACGCACAGCAAGATCTCGTGAGCATCCTGGTCTTCATGGTGCAGGTAGTGGGCGTCGCAGGTTACGACTACCGGGATGTCTAGTTCTTTGCCAAGCTGTAGGACCTGCTGGTTGATAGCCCCTTGTTCGCTGCTGTGCAGCTGGTTTTCGGGGTGTCCATGATCTTGAATCTCTAGATAATACCTATCCCCAAAAAGCTTCTTGTACCAGGTAGCTATCTCGACTGCCTGAGCATACTGGTCTTGCTTGAGGGCGTTGCCTATCTCGCCACCCATGCAGGCGCTAAGGGCAATGATGCCTTCGTGGTATTTCTCTAGTAGTTCGTGGTCTATGCGGGGGAAATAGTAAAACCCGTCCAGGTTAGCCTTGGTGCTCAGCTGCATGAGGTTCTGGTAGCCTGTGTTATTCATGGCCAGCAGGATCAGGTGAAAGCGGTTTTTGTCCTTCTGGGGGTCTTTGTCGGTATGTCGGCGGGCGGCCACATAAGTCTCTATACCAATGATGGGTTTGATGTCTCGAGCTTTGGCCTCTTTATAAAATTCGATAGCCCCAGATAAAGTACCGTGGTCGGTCATGGCCACGGCTTTCATACCCTGCTCTTTGACAAAATCCATCAAAGGCCCAACGCGTGTGAGACCGTCCAATAAACTAAATTGGGTGTGATTATGCAGATGCACGTAGTCTGAACTACGCAAATCTGCAGCCTTTTTCTGAACTGCCGACACGAGCTGGTTACCCTCCAGTACTCTTGCTAGTTTACTGGACTCAGGGCTGTTTTGGCGATGCTTTTAATTACAACACAGAGATCCTAATGCGTGCATCGTCTGACTTTTGTTATGGCCGGTCATCGTAGAGGCTGTTGATTCGTGCCTGAAGTGTAACAAAATAAAAAATATGGCTTTTTCGGGGTGAGAAAGATATACGTGAACTACTGGGCGAAGGTGGCTGTGTTTAGCCCTTGGTCTTAATCAACTCATGAATTTTCTGTTCAACCGCATCCTTGGCATGTTTTGTAATTTCATAGCTCCGACCTTTTGGATCAGGTATTTTCCAATATATGTAGTTTGGAGCTGATGACAGCCAGGTGGGCGTGAACTGTTTCGCGGCCATACTAACGACTACATCATATTTGGTGAGCATGTCTTTCGTGAGCTGAGTCTGCACCTTATCCTGGATATTAAACCCAGCGTCACGCATAACATCTACAGTGAAGGACTTAATACCGGGACGCTTGCCGAATTCAGCTAGAGTGTCTCCTGCTCCTTCAACCCGTGTGCCTGCAGAACTTGCATTGGTTGAATTGGTCATATGATTATATAGCGTCTCCGCCATCTGACTGCGGCAGTTGTTGCCTCTGCAGACGAATAGTATTTTCATCTCAATATTGTAGTCTATTCGGATTAAAGCAGATAGAAAAGGAATCAAATTAAACCAAACCAAACTTTTGGAGATAGTGGCCAGAATACAAAGAAAACGCCATGATGTGACGCTCTCTTATCTGTTGATAATACTTTGGCTGTGGCAGCAGGATTCGAACCCGACGTACTCAATAATAATCCTAGGATTTCTTGCAGGTCACCCTAAAAGAGACCTTTTATTGTGGCTGGGGTGAGGGGTTCGAACTCGGCGCTAGCACCGTTCTACGAGGTGTTATTGGGGTTTGCTTTTAACGGTGTCTCTGAGGCCGTCAAGCACGGGGCCTATGAGTGGTGCTGAATCAAACAGGGAGATAATCCAGAGCAGTAATGCCACCAAGATGGTAGCGCCTAGCACACCGCCGAAGCCGGCCACGACGCCTTTTATAAAGCTCATCTTGTAGACGTCACGATGCCTGGCATATCCGGTTTCATAAAGAGTCTCGAGCATTCGCCCGAGATCTTCGTATTGTTTGTCCTTAGGCTTTTTTGGACTGCTGGACATTTTTGCTGACGTATTTTTTTAGATGCTCGACGGCGCTGTTTACTTCTGCGATAGCCTCTTCGAGGTCTTTGTCGTCTGCGTCACCTTCGTGGAGGGCGCTCAGTAGATTGCGAGCTTTCTCGCGGGCGCTGACAGCTGACTCGATAGCTTGGTTGAGCTCGTCTTTTGAACCACTGCCAACATTTTTAGCGAGAGTTTTTGCCTTGCCAATGAGGTCTGTGGCTTCACTGTGCATGACCTTGAGTCGTTTCTCGGCTTCTGTCTTGGTCTTTACGGCGGTGTCTTTTATGTCTTTGCGAGTATCTTTGCCGCTCTTTGGAGCTGTTAAGATGCCAGCGACGTAGCCTGCGCCAGCGGCCAGTGCTGCGCCAATAGCCATGTTACGTCCAGCGTGTTCTTTCTTTTCTTCTTTTGCCATAGGGGTTAGTCCTTCCTTTTTTTGCCTTTTCGATTAAGCACTGCTTCGCTTACCTGTGAGATGATGCGACCAATCGCCATAGGGGTGGCCGCTTTGCTAAAAAAGTCGGCAATGTTTTCTGCTTTATCGGTGATTTGTTCGGCCTTTTCAGAGATGTGTTTTATGTGGTTGGCAATTTTGATGCAAATCGACAGCAAGATAATCCCTAAGATAAGGAAGACTGCAAGTGCTGCAGAAAGACAAATTACGAGGATAGTCTGAGCATTTTCCATTTGTTACCTCATTATATATTACTACTGCAATTTTTGCTGCAGGTAGTCCCGAAGATCCGGCCCGAGCCTGTCGTCGTCTAGGGCGGTATCTATCAGGGCGCGCAAGTATAGTTCTGGACTGCCGGTGTCATGGTAATCACCTTCGATGAAGCGACCGTATACGGTATCTTGCTGAGCCAGCCTGTTGATTGCCCCGGGCAGTTCTAGCTCTCCCCGTGAGCTGGTGTGCTCATCTGCTAATATGGGCAAAATTTCTGGTGTCAGAAGATACCCTCCAATAGAAGCAAATTCTGACGGTGCATCCTTGGCTCCTGGTTTTTCGACAAGGCTATCTAGCCTAAAGCTCTTGTCGTCGAGTTTCTCGCTGATTGCTACCATACCGTACTTGTCGGCGTCTTTGCGGTCTACTTCTATGAGCGAAATAACTGACTTGCCAGTCTGGCTGTAGGTTTCTAGTAGCTGTTGGGCACGGGTAATGTGTCCTGTAAAAAAGTCGTCACCAAAAAACATAAAGAACGGTTCGTCGCCAATAAGATGGGCTGCATTCAGGGCGGGACGGCCATTTCCTTTTGGAAGGCCTTTTTGTCGGAGGTAAATAAAGTTGGCCATCTCAGCGATATCTTTGAGGGTGTCGGCGACCGCATCCTTGCCCTTGCCTCGTAGCTCGTCTTCGAGCTCGAGGGCACGATCAAAATGGTCCTCGATGGCTCGTTTGGTAGGCCCAGTGACTATGATAATATCCGTCACCCCTGCTGCAACCAAATCTTCTACAACTAATTGAATGACTGGTTTATCAATGATTGGCAGCATTTCCTTGGGCATGGCCTTGGTTTGTGGCAAGAATCGAGTGCCAAAGCCAGCTGCGGCGATGACTGCTTTTCTGACTGGTTTGTACTGAGGCATAGAATGAGTATAGCAGACGGGTTTTGGCGGTGTTACCGCGCAGACTCTTTGGCAAGTAGCCGCGTCTCTAGGATCGCTGTTTCTGCCTGGTCTTCGTCGAGCGTATTAAGCTGTGCATAGGCAGCACGTGCTAAATGAGGGGACTTTATCCACTGAACGGCGTGACGTATTTGTGTGTCGGTGGATAGCGTACTGTGTACTGAAGTAGCCTCGGCCTGAATGGCTGGCGGCAATCTGAGGTTGACCTTTCGGTGCAACTGCTCCGGATCATCGGCGACCGAAACAATAATAAGCCGGCCGTACATTTTTGCCTGAGGATGCCACTCTTCTTGGGTGGCAACACCCCATATGCGTTCGCCTTCGTGCCCAAAAAACTCTTGCCGGCTGGACGCTGATTCGGCCGATGCAAAAAGTAGCCCTGCCGCCATTGCGCCAACAGTATACCCCGGCCAGGTTCGCCCGCTTTCGTGAGCTTCTTCTACTTGAGTCGCAATGACGGCATCTACGACCTCTCTAAATTCACATACTAATTCTGATTGGGACATAACAACTACTGCCCTTCTAGGATTCGAGCTGTTTTTTTATGAGTTCTTGCGCAAGCCCAGGATTGGCTTTGCCCTGTGAGGCTTTCATGACCTGGCCAACCAAGAAGCCGATGGCTTTCATCTGGCCTTCCTTGATGTCTTGGGCAGCTTGAGGGTTTTCGGAAAGTACTTGTTGGACTATTTTAGCAATCTCATCTTTGTCTGATACCTGCAGCAGATTCTTGGCCTGGGCAATTTTTTCGGGATCACCGCCATTGTTGAACAATTCTATCCATATGTCTTTGGCGGCTGTAGAGCTGAGTTTTTTGTCTTCTACCATTTGTGATAGCTGTACTACTGCCGACGTGTCTGATTTGTATCGTTGTTGGGCCTCTTCTGCGATGTCAGTGATAACGTTAACAAACCAGTTGGCTATGCGCTTGGCATGAGCTGGTCCATGTTGGTCAAAGACTTCTTTTACAACTGCGGCGTGCTGAGAGGTATCTATGAGGGATTCGGTAACTGCTTCATCTAACCCAAGTTGCTTGAAAACCTCTCGGTAGTCGTGGGGCATGAGTGGCATGCTGTTTTTGGTTTGCTCTAGCATAGCGTCGGTGAGTTCTAAGGGGGGCAGGTCTGGGTCTGGCATGTAGCGGTAGTCGTGGGCTTCTTCTTTGCCGCGCTGGCTAATGGTCTTTTGCTTTGCCTCGTCCCAGCCACGAGTTTCCTGGACGATTTTCTCGCCCTTTTCCAGTAGTTCTATCTGGCGGTCGATCTCGTACTCGGCTGCTTTCTCGACACTCTTGAAGCTGTTCAGGTTCTTGGTTTCGCTGCGGGTGCCCAGTTGATCGGTGGTGCTGACACTGACATTGACGTCAAATCGCATGTTGCCATAGTACAAGCTGGCTTCTGATATGCCGGCGTAGCGGACCAGTAGGTACAGCTCGCGGGCGTAGGCTTTAGCTTCGGCTGGGCTGTGTATGTCTGGTTCGGAAACTATTTCGAGTAGTGGTGTGCCGGCCCGGTTGAGATCGACCAAGCTGTAGTCTTTGCCGGTGGGGTGAGTGCTCTTGCCGGCGTCGGCTTCTAGATGTGCTTCGTGGATGCGCACGCGGTGCTCCTGGCCGTCTAGCCAAAATGTCACGGCACCATCTTTGATGATGGGGTTATAAAACTGTGTTATCTGGTAGCCGTTGGGCAGGTCTGGGTAAAAGTAATGCTTGCGGTCAAAGGTACTAAGCTTTTGTGGCGGCGTGCCCAATGCAAAGGCTGCCTTGATAGCTAGGTCGACCGCCCCCTGGTTCAGGACGGGCAAAGCCCCTGGCATACCCAGGTCGATGTGGCTAATGAGCGTGTTTGGCGGCGCCTCACGGGCGTCGTTGTCTACGGCCGAAAAAAGCTTGGTCTTGGTTTTTAGCTGGACATGCGTTTCCAGGCCAATAGTGACCGTGTATTTTTTACGTGTCTCTGGACTCACCATGAGGTAGTGCTCCTATGTCCCTAAGTGCTTGCCGAAAGCCCATGAGTGCGTCTTTGACGTCGGATTCTTTCAGTTTAAAAGTGGGGTCGGCTATGACTTTTTTGTGTAAGTTGTGCGCAAACCAGGCGCCGTCGTTGTCGCTAAAAGTGTGTTGTGCTGACACCATGCGTTCGCCCATAGTTTTGCCCTTGAACTTGCGCTTTTTTAGGGCTTTGTCTAGCAGGTGGTCGGCGCTTTCGATTGCCTGGGGCCAGGTGTGTTTCTCTTTGCAGAAGTTCTGTAGTTCTTTCCAGCCGACTACAAAATAATTGGCTTTGAGCCTTTTGGGTATCTTCAGGGCGATCACTAGTACGCTCAAGAGCGCGATCATAATACCAACGACAATAATGCCCAGCATTTCTATTCTCATTTGATTAACTCCTCTGTTGTATGTGCGATTGCCAGTAATGCTCGGTCTTGTTTCTGCGGTGCCATCAGCTGCAATCCCACTGGCATATTTTGTACCATGCCAGCCGGTACGCTGACAGCGGGAATCCCCACAAGGTTCACGGCTACAGAGTAAATATCTTGCAAATACATAGCCAATGGATCATTGATGTTTTCGCCAATTTTAAAAGCAGTTGTTGGTGCTACTGGTCCTGCCAGAAAATCTACTGCTTCAAAAGCGGCTTCAAATTCTTGGATGAGCTTTGTGCGCAGCTGTTGAGCTTTACGGTAGTAAGCGTCGTAGTAGCCGCTGCTCAGCACGTAGGTGCCAATCATAATACGGCGCTTGGCTTCGTTGCCAAAGCCTTCGCTGCGTGACCAGTTATAGCTGTCGTCCAGGCTCTTGGCCTCCTTGGACGAGAAGCCATAACGTTGGCCATCGTAACGGCTCAAGTTACTGCTGACTTCGGCTGGCACAATGATGTAATAACAAGCCAAGGCGAGCGGAAGCGAAGGCAGGCTGACTTCTACTACATTGGCACCGGCTTGTTTGAGACGGTCTGTGGTGGCTAGGATTTGCTTTTTGACATCTGGGTCTAGGCCTTCGCCAAAATATTCTTTGATCAGACCAATCTTTTTGCCCTTTATACCGATGTCTAAGTCAGTGTAAGAATTCTTGTCGCGGTCAATGGCGGTACCATCTAGTTCGTCTTTGCCGGCTAGTACCTCTAGTACCTGGGCTGCATCTTGGACTGTTCGCGTAAGAGGCCCAACGACATCAGTACTGCTAGCCATAGCTACGACACCGCTGCGGGATACGAGTCCGTAGGTAGGCTTGAAGCCCACAGCGCCACAGAAGCTAGCGGGCTGGCGAATAGAACCACCGGTGTCAGTACCCAGTGCAAAGGGGACCATATCCAAGATGACTGCTGCCGCCGAACCACCGGACGAACCGCCTGGTACGCGCTCTGGGTCGTGGGGATTTTTGGTAGTCATAAAATCACTGTTTTCGGTGCTGGTGCCATGGGCAAAGGCATCTAGGTTGGCTTTTGCAACTACTATGGCGCCTTCGGTCTCGAGCCTTTCTATAGCTGTCGCCTGGTAAGGTGCATTGAAGCCCTTGAGGATGTTGCTGGCGGCTGTTGTTTCTGACCCAAAGGTCAAAAAATTGTCTTTGGCTATAAAGGGTACGCCTGCCAGGCGTCCGGCTTGTTCGCCCTTGCTTACTTTTTCGTCAATCTGTTTTGCGCGAGCGCGAGCGCGGTCGGCGACTGTGGCTAGCACCGCGTTGAAGTCTTTCTTTTCTTCGATAGTCTTGAGCGCTCGCTCGACTAGATCAGTAGCTTTAGTCTCGCCGGACCGTACTTTGCCCGCTAGGGTTGCGATAGGGTCCCACTGACTCATAGGACTCTCCTTACTTTGAAGTGATCTTTTTCGGTAGCGGGTGCGTTTTTAAGCAGTTCTGCTGGAGTAGGCCCATAGTCTTTGACCACATCGGGCCGGGTGACATTCTTGAGCCCGGTAACTTGATTTGTGGGTTCAAGGTTGCTGACGTCGATGCCCTGTAACTGGTCAATATAGCCTAAAATGGCGCTGATTTCGGTCTGAAACTGCGCTATCTCTTTGTCTGACAGGTGTAGGCGTGCGAGTCGAGCAAGCTTTAATACATCATCACGTGTGAGTTTTGCCATTTCGTATCAGTATAACAAAGGTTTTGTGATTGTGCTGACTAAAGTTCTTATCAGAAAATATATAAGAAGGAAGTAAGATATCTCACAGCTTATGGTTGAACTGAGGTAAATATTTACAATTCAGTATAAAAATTGTATTGTAAGCAACTACAGTTCTTTGCCGTAAGCCCCTCGACAGAGTAGGAGAATGCCTTGCCCGAACAAGACTACCCCATCATCTGCACCCTCACGATCAAAGCCCGGCGTGTTGACATCGTTGACATGACGGAGAGAGCCTTCACTGACCGTCGGCTCGCTCACTGGGACGAGCCTGGCGTGCGCCCTTCGAAGGTCGGTCCCCGGTCTGGCTGGATCATCGAGTTGTGGGAGGTTGACCCCACGGTCCCGCGTGACTCAGGTGGCTTCCGCCTGATTCCACTGAGAACCACAGCAGACTGCCAGACAACGACCTTGTGCTTTCGCGCTCGTCCCTCCGACAGGGGTCGTACGTCGACAGAAGAGAGGTTTGTCCAGGCCCTGGAAGATGTCAACCTCATCATGGGCATGTTCACCACCCTTTCCCCCCAGATCAGAGTCACTCCACGCAAAGTCGCGGAGTAGTTGCAACATCTTGCAGGTGGCGGGGAAACCCAAGGCAGACGCTATTTGCGTCCCCGCCTCCCCGCCACTACCGCCCTTTCTCTGCTCTGTCATATCACCAGAATGCTTAAATTATTTGAGCCTTGTGGTGTTATAAAAATTTACAGTTTGCTCTTAACATCGGCAATGATGTCTCGAAGTTCGGCAGCTTTTTCGAACTCTAGGTTGGCACTGGCCATGTCCATTTGGGCGGACAGATCACGAATGAGGTGTTTGTACTCGTCTTTTGGTATTTTCTTTAGGTCTAGTTTGGCTCGCTGAGCTTCTTCTGGCAGGTCTGGCCGCATGCCTTTTTCGATTTCTTTGGCTATGCCGGTAGGAGTGATGCCGTGTTGTTTGTTATAAGCCTCTTGAATGGTCCGACGGCGATCGGTCTCGTCTAGTGTGCGTTGCATGCTGCCAGTTACGCGGTCGGCATACATAATGACCCGGCCTTCGACGTGTCTGGCGGCGCGGCCGACGGTCTGAATGAGGGCTTGTTCGCTACGCAAAAAGCCTTCTTTGTCGGCGTCCAGGATTGCTACCAGGGATACTTCGGGCAAGTCCAGCCCCTCGCGTAGCAGGTTGATACCCACCACAACATCGTAAGTGCCTAGGCGGAGATCACGAAGAATGTCAGTGCGGTCGAGGGTGTCTACGTCGCTATGCAAGTAGGTCACTTTAATGTTTATGTCTTTTAGGTAATCGGTCAGATCTTCGGACATGCGCTTTGTCAGAGTGGTCACCAGCACACGCTGTCGCTTGGCTATGGTGGCCCTGATCTCGGCAATCAGGTCGTCCACCTGGCCCTCGATGGGCCGGACCTCTATGGGTGGATCGATAAGTCCAGTAGGGCGAATGACCTGCTGAGCGGGTTCGGGGCTGCGTGATAGCTCGTATTGTGCAGGTGTGGCGCTGACGTAGACTACTTTGTTGACATGCTTTTCGAACTCGGTAAAGGTCAGCGGCCTATTGTCCAGGGCGCTTGGCAGCCGAAAGCCGTGCTCTACCAACACCTCTTTGCGCGCACGGTCGCCGTTGTACATGCCGCGGACTTGCGGGATGGACATATGGGATTCGTCTATCAGCAGCAGGAAGTCGTCTGGGAAGTAATCCATGAGCGTAGCCGGCTGCTCGCCTGGTTCACGGTTGGTGAGGTAACGACTGTAATTTTCGATGCCTTTCACAAAGCCTGTCTCTTGCAGCATTTCTATGTCAAAACGGGTGCGTTGCAGCAGGCGCTGGGCTTCGAGCAGTTGACCGTTTTTCTTGAACTGTTGCAGGCGCTGTTCCAGCTCGGTCTCTATGTTGCCAATGGCGACCTTGAGTTTGTCTTGCGGTGTGACGTAGTGAGAGCCTGGGAAGATTTTGTAGTCTTCTAGGTTGGCTAGGATCTCGCCGGTAAGCGGATCAATCTTGGTGATGCGCTCTAGCTCGTCGCCAAAGAATTCGGTGCGGTAAGCTACTTCTTCGCCAGCTGGAAAGATGTCTACTACATCGCCTCGCACCCGGAAGGTACCACGGTGAAAGTCTATGTCGTTGCGACTGTACTGAATGTCGGTCAGCTGGCGCAGGAATTTATCACGTACTCGGCGCTCGCCCCGTTTGACTTCGACAGCCATAGCACCGTAGTCGTCGCGCGAACCAATGCCATATATACAGCTGACGCTGGCTACAATTAATACATCGCGGCGGGACAGCAATGAACTGGTAGCAGCGTGCCGTAACCGATCTATTTCTTCATTTATCTGAGAGTCTTTTTCTATATAGGTGTCGCTGCGTGCTATATAGGCCTCTGGCTGGTAGTAGTCGAAATAGCTGACAAAATAATGGACAGCGTTGTTGGGAAAGAACTTCTTGAATTCGCCATACAGCTGCGCAGCCAAAGTTTTGTTGTGGCTGAGGACCAGCGTAGGCTTTTGGATATTCTGAACCACGTTGGCCATGGTAAAAGTCTTGCCCGAACCGGTAACACCCAGCAATGTCTGTTCTTTGACGCCTTTATTGAGCCCCTCTGTCAATTGGGCAATAGCCGAGGGCTGATCGCCCATGGGCTTGTAATTGGACTGAAGTTCGAATGCAGGCATCCTAATATTGTAGCAGCTATTTTACTGAAACGGATGCGGTACGTTCTGGGCTGGATTTATGTAGCTTTGGCCTTCGTGGACGCACTGTTCTGGATATGACTCTAGGACTGGGTTGCCGGCTGCTATGCAGGTGTCGTAACTATTGACGACTGGGTCTTTGGTAGCCAGGCTGTAGCCGAGCCACATCAGTGCCGCGACTGCGACGGCCGTGATCAGTCCGATTATTACTTTGGGTGGCAGCGGGCGTGCCTGGTATGGGTTTCGTATTTTACGGAGGTATTTACGCATAGAGTGCTTTATATTTGACTCGATCCTTGTCGAGCATGGCGGTTAAGAGTGCTAACAGTGTGGTTGGGTCTTTGTCGAATACCACGTCTTTGTCGCGGTCAGCCCCAGCAGCGTGGAGGATATCCATGATCTCGGTGCCAATTCCGCCGGCGCCTTCCAGGAAGCCAATAGGCGTGTCGGTCTCCATGGCAATGGTAAATTCATGCAGTGTGCCCAGTCGGCCCCCAATACTGATAACGGCATCGCTAGAGTTGATGAGCAGGCTATCCCGGCCAATGTAGTGCAGTCCGGTATAAATAATTGTGTCGTAGGCAGCGATTGGCAGCCGGTATTTTAGGACATGCTCGATCTTGCTAGAGGCAGGGCTGATGCCTACACTCATCTTGCCGCCAGCCTCTTTGTAGGCCTCGGCTGCATAGTTTGGCAGTCCCACTGTGGCACCGGTCATGAGGGCATGTCCGGCTTTGGCTATGGCTGCGCCAGCTGCGCGGGCTAGCATCTTGCCTTCTTCTACGCTTCTGCCTTTGGCTGCGCCGGATACACAGATCTGATACATTAAAAAATCTCCTGTATGGTAAAACTTTGTTCCATGTCCATAGGGGAGATCACTCCATCATCTAGCTGTCGCAAAATCTGTTGCTCTAGGCTCTTTTGCCCCATGTAGCGCATAAATATCTCGTTCCACAGACTATCCCGAAAGTGATAGACCGCGTGGCTGCCGTATGGCAGTTTGTTGATGAAGTTGATCGCTACGTCCATGAGGTTCAGGCTAATTGGGCCCTTATCACTTTGCAGGGCCACAAAATCCATGTCATACCAAAAGTGCAGTGCTGGTTCTATGCGATACAAAGTAGCCTCGGTCTTGCGCCACAAGAGGTCTTCTGGCTGGACGTGCGGTTGAAAGATCTCTGGGTGGTGGTTGGTGTCAGCGTTGCTGCCAAAATACCGATGAATAATTCGCCAATGCACCTGGTGACCAGACATAGAGGCGTGCTTGCCGGGGTCTTCTAGTATGGTGTCTATTACTTCGTGGGCAAAGTTGGGCCGAACCTGTTGCAGCTTGAAGTAGGTGCTATATAGACGGATCTCATTAATATAGTGCAATACCAGCGGCAATACGGCGATAGTCACACCGGGTAGACGCTTGAGCGGTAGCGGCAAAATAGCAATAACACCCATTTCTTTCATGTGTGTAATGTTGTGACGATTCCTCTTGGTGAACGTGTCACTTATGGTGCCCCACTGTTTGGCGTCAAAGAAGTAAAATTCTATGTCGCGTGTCTCGAAGTCGTGGGGCTGAAGGTGTTTGTACTTGCGAGTAAAGGCTGTTAGCCAAGCGGGTGTTTCGGCAAAACGCAGGGCGGCGTATAGCTTGCCAATAGGCTCTCGTTTGAGCATGGAATCTACTGAGCGATACCCGAGTTGCTTCATGACTTTTTTGGGCGGGGTGGCTTTCAGTAGACGCTTGGCTGTGCTGGGCTTGAGTACCCAGGCAGATTTTGGCACGTCTAGCTCGTTAATGTAGCTGGCGATTTTGGGCAAAACACCCTGTACGTCTTCTGGGTCGATGACACCAATGCGGCGCGCCAGGAAACTATCATGGCGTTTGACTAGTTCAATAAGCGCCAGATACAACTCTTCGGGGCGGGTGTCTTTGGGGTCCAGGCCGAGTTCGCGTGACTTTTGGTGTACCTTGCCAATGATCTCGGCTGTCAGACGTACGTCTATACTTTGTTGTCCACTGGCTCTTTCCAGCTGTTGCATGGCAATCGAAAACAGAGGTTCGTCCGCGGCTAATAGATCAGATAAAACCTTGGTCATAGTTAGCATAAGCATACCATTTATTGGGGTCGGCCGTCTAACGAAAACGCGCTGTTAGTCTGGTGTAGAATTGGAAGATTGCTAAGAGTTTACTAGAACTTTTCGGCTCGATACCAGTCGGGTGCGTGTTGCAAGTATTCGTTCAGTTTGTCTTGTGTCAGGAGGCCCTTTTGGGCACCAACTTGTTGTACGACGCTCATAGAGTTGATAGGCGCCCACTGCAATGCACCCTCAATATTGTTGCCCAGCATAATAGCAGCCACAAAGGTTGAAGCAAAAGAGTCACCCGCGCCCGTACGTTCGTATGGTGGAGCTGGATCTGGATATGGTGGCATCTTGAAGCGCGATACGCCATCACTGGCGTATGCTCCGGCTGGTCCATCGGTTATCACAGCAATCTTTACCCCAATTTCGTGGAGTTTGTTTAGCAGGCTGTGGACGTCATCATAATTGCCTTTTGTTACTTCTACAGCTTCTTCGCGGTTGAGGACTAAGACGTCGGCCCGTGAATATAGATGGCCAAGCCGCTCAAGGCCCTCGTCTATTTGGAAGGTGCCCGGCTGAAAAGCAAATTTTACCTCTGGGTTATCCCGGAGCCAGTCTGCAATATCATCATGATAGTCCAGAGAATTTTTACTGACCGAGCTAAAATAGATCCACTTGGGAATTTCCTTTGGCGCCAGTTTGGGCCAGTGGTAGTCGTACTCTTCGTGTTTGATGAGTATGGTACGTTCTTCTCGGTACCATAGGACATAGTGATAGTTGCTTTTTTTGTCGGGATTGACCCGCACAAAGCGAGTGTCTACCTTGTCTTGGTGTAAGCTGCTAATCATATCGCGGCCAGCTTGGTCGCCACCGACGTTGGTAATAAAGCCACTGTTGAGGCCCAGGCGCGAAAAGCTGACTGCTGCATTGGCCGCATTGCCAACGGCTTCTAGTACTTCCACATGGTCAAATGGTACTTTCTGGCCAAAAGGAATGGCCAGCCATTTACCGTCTTCGTTCTCATAGGTAACACCCTGGTCTTCGTATAAACGAATAAACGCATCGGTAACAATGTCGCCCACGCTCAAGACGTCTATTTGATTATGACTCATAGCAGTGTCCCACCTCTTTTATCATGCTTATGTTTAGTCTATCAACTATGGCTGGGCTTTGCCAGCCGCATTAAACATATCTATTTTGCTTTCTACCACCAGCCGCACAGATTCTATAACTTCGTCCATGAGCTTCACGATGGCAAACTCGTGCGGGTTGTCGTCTAGTACTTGCTCTAGTGTCTTGCGATAAGCCACGCGCATGTCGGAATTGATGTTGACCTTGGTGACGCCTACTTTCACGGCCTCTATAAAATAGTGCCCGGGTGTACCGCTGCCACCATGCAGCGAAATATTGCAGTCTATGGCTGCCCGAATCTCACGCAGTAAGTCGATATCGAGTTTCTTGGGTACTGGATACTTGCCGTGTAGGTTGCCTATAGCCGCAGCAAAGGTGTCTATGCCAGTAGCATCTACAAAATCACGTGCACTGTCCGGGGTACTGAATGTCTTCTTGACCTCTTCGTAGTCAAAGGCTTTGGTGAATAGGTTGGAACCGCCGCCAAAGTAGTGCGGTTCGCTCTCTATCATCGCCCCGGTAAGGCGGGCGTAATCTACGATCTGCCGGGTTTCGGTGATGATCTCTTCTACGGTGGCATCCTTACGGGCCTGGCTGATGTCTATATGGATGAACTCATAGCCAGCCTCTATGCCGGCGATGGCAGCGGCGACTGAAGGGCTGTGATCTAGATTGACATAAACCTCAGTGCCAAATTCTTCCTTGTAGTTGTCCACCATATCGCGAATATTATCGAGACCCAAAGCCTCTACCTCGCCATGGCTGACTTCTACCATCAGCGGTGCATTTTTGTTTTTGGCAGCGTGCATGACTGCCTTCAGGATGTCTTGGTTGTCTAGGTTGAAGGCGCCCAAGGCGAAATGTTCGTGCTGGGCACGCTCCATAGCAGCCCGGGCTTTGCTACAGTTGGCCCGCATTTGAGTAAGAGATAATGACATGCCCCCAGTATAGCATTCCGCTCGTGCTTGCACTGGGCCTGAAAAATATTGATAATCACATCGCATACATGACAAAGGAGCGACTTCATGGAAATACCTGGAAAATTATTAGCATTCGGAGCCGCAGCAACACTGTCCCTGGCAGCTTGTGGCGGCGAGCCTGGCACGCCTACTACACCCGAGAGCACCGTGTCGGATCCAGATGCTGCCTATCCGGTGACGCACACTTACTATAAGAACCAGAGGGTTACAGAAATAGGTGATGCAGAAAACGTCGACCACTCAACGGTCGTCGCTTACTGCGAGGGACCGGATCTCGTAGAGGCCAGCCTCGGGTTTCGTGAGCCAAGCGAAATTCGTTCAGTTGGCCACACTGCCTGTGTAGATCACGTACTCAGTGCCAGTGATTTTGACGACAGTTCTTCTACCGACACAACCGTTGGCTAGATACCCTATTTTTTATCAACAATATGATGGGCCGCCAGGGCAATATGCTTGGCGGTCAGCCCAAAGTGCTCCAAAAGCTCATCTGGCTTGCCAGATTCACCAAAGCGATCTTTCATGCCCATGCGCACCATTGGTGTGGGCAGGTTTTCACCCAGCAGCTCGGCAATTACGCCTCCCAGGCCGCCGTTTATTTGAGCTTCCTCGATAGTGATAACGGCCTTGGTCTTGCCTACGCTGGCTAGAATAGTGGCTGCGTCGAGGGGCTTGATGGTGGGACAGTGCACAACTTCTGCGTCGATGCCATCTTTGTACAATTTTTCGGCTGCCACTAAAGCCTGATAGGTCAGATTGCCAGTAGAAATAATCGTTACGTCTTTGCCTTCTGAGAAAACATAGGCTTTGCCGATTTCGAACGGAGTTTTGTCAGTGGTAAACACCGGGCTATCGGCCCGGGCCAGACGTAAGTAGCCGGGGTTGATCTTGTCGCGTGCCAGGGCTAGTGTGGCCTTTTCGGCCTCTACGCTGTCGCCTGGTGCTATGACCACCATGCGGGGTAACACTCGCATGAGGGCGATATCTTCTAGCATTTGGTGAGTGGCTCCGTCCAGCCCGACCGACACACCGGCATGTGAACCAACGATTTTGACTGGTCGCTCGTTGAGGCAAATAGTAGTGCGAATCTGCTCCCAGTTACGCCCAGGGCTAAAAGCGGCATAGCTACTGACAAATGGTATCTTGCCCATGGCGGCCATACCCGAACCAACAGTTACCAGGTTTTGCTCTGCCACGCCTATTTCTATAAAACGGTCAGGAAAGGCATCTCTAAAAGCAGCCATATTGGTCGAATCTGTCAGATCGGCACAAGCGGCTACAATAGCTTCGTCAATTTCGCCGGCCTTTTTGAGGCCGCGGCCAAACCCTTTGCGAGTGGCTTCTTGTTTTATATCTTCGGCCAAAATATCTTCGATTAAATAATGCTTACTCATGTTCGCTCCGGATTTTACCCTTTAGGGTCCGCAAATCATGCAGTGCTTCTTTGGCGACCTTGTCTAGTTTTGGCGAGCCGGGTGTTTCTACAAAATATCCATGCCAGTGGTAGTCGTATTCCATGAACGGTACGCCCTTGCCTGGTACGTTGTGGGCAATAATCATGACGGGTTTTTCGACAATGGCACGGCCCATAGCGCAGGCGTCTATGACGGACTCTATATTGTTGCCGTCTATCTCTATGACATGCCAGCCAAAGGCTTCCCACTTATCTTTCAGGGGCTCTAGCGGCATGATTTTTTCAGTTGGACCGTCTATCTGGATATTGTTGCGGTCGGTGATGGCGATGATGTTGTTCAGCTTGTACTTGCCAGCCAGCATGGCTGCTTCCCAGACATTGCCCTCGTTTTGTTCGCCGTCTCCCATGACGACATAGATCCAGCGGTGGAGCTGTTTGTTCATGCGCATAGCCAGGGCCATACCGGCGGCTTGACTCAGGCCGCAGCCCAGTGGCCCACTAGTGTTCTCTAGCCCGGGGAGGCGAGTTCTTTCGGGGTGGCCCTGCAAACGCGAGCCGAACTGACGCAAGGTTTTGAGCTCTGACTTGTCAAAAAAGCCGGCATGCGCCATGGTGACGTACTGTATTGGCACACAATGTCCGTTGCTTAGGAGCACTATATCGCGTTCGTCCCAGTCTGGTCGCTTGGGGTCGTAGCGCATGATATCAAAATACAGGGCGGTAAAAATATCAGCTAGACCAAGCGGACCGGCACTGTGACCTGACCCTGCATGCTCCAGCATGCGAATAAGATCCTCGCGAATCTCGTAGGCTTTTTGCTCAAGCTGTTCTAGTGTTAACTTTTTTGTCTGTGTCACTGGCGGTCCTCTAGTATAGCTTTCAGTTTAGCATAAGCGTCCTTGGGATTGGGGGACTTTTGAATGAATCCGCCAACATTCAAAATGTCGACGCCGCCATCGGCCAGTGTCTTGATGTTCTGGTCGTTGATACCACCGTCCCAGCTGATTTCGGCGTCTGGGTGGTGGGCTCTGACCTTCTGCACCTTGTCCAGGCAACCCAGGTCGGCCTGGCCGCCATGGTGACCCAAATTTCCGCTGAAGATTAATACGTGGTCAAAACTATGCATAATTTGAAAAGCATGTTCTATGGGTGTGTCATGCAGAATGGCCAGACCTACCTGTATATCATGCTTGTGGAGCTCGGCCGCAAAGTGCATGTGGTGGACATGGGCTTCGTTGTGAATAACCACTAGGTTTGGCTTGAGCTTGATAAGCTGGCTCAAGTAGTTCATAGGGTTTTGGTACATCAGATGTATGTCGGCAGTTACATCATGTGGCCACCAAATGCGTTCGAGCTCTGGCGAGGTGGTAGGTGCAAACTGGCCATCCATGAGGTCTATATGTACGCGCTTGGCAAAGGGCGTTACTCGCTCCATTTGCTCGCGATACTCATGCGGCTCGTAGGCCGTGATAGTCGGACATATAACTGCCATGGGCTATCCCTGGCCTACTTCGTCCATTTCGCGGATACGGCGCTTATAACGATCGGCACCCGCGAAGGAGGTGTTCAGGAAAGTCTCTACGATAACTTTGGCATCGTCTTTTTCGAGTGTTTTGGCTGGCAGACAGATGATATTGGCGTCGTCGTCATTGCGGCTGGCCCGCGCAGATTCGCGGTCATAAATCATAGCAGCACGAATGTGCTTGAACCGGTTGGCAGTCATACACATGCCCTGGCCGCTTCCACATAGCAGGATGCCGCGTGGCTCTGGGTCGTCACTGGTTAGCACATCTTTTACTACCTTTTGGGCAAATACCGGGAAGTCGTCCTCTGGGTTCAGCTGGGTCAGGCTTTCGTCCTGTACGTCATATCCGGCTTTTTTGAGATACTCAACCAGCATATTTCGTAAGTAAAAACCGTTGTGATCCGTCCCGATATAGACTTTCATTTACGCTGCTTTCTTGTGCAAGAGGCGTCCGGTATCGGCAACAACCTCTACCAAACGGTTGCTATAGCCCCATTCGTTGTCGTACCACACCATAACTTTTACGAGGTTACCGCCTACGACCTTGGTCAATAGTAGGTCAACGGTGCCAGAGTTGCTATTGCCGATATAGTCACTAGATACCAGTGGCTCATCGCTCACTCCCAGGATGCCCTGGAAGAACGGTTCTTTAGCGGATTTTCGGAAAACGTCGTTGATTTCTTCGACAGTGGTATCTTTTTTGAGCAGCGCTGTAATGTCGCTGATAGAAACAACAGGCGTTGGAACGCGAATACTCAGGCCATCAAACTTGCCCTTGAGCTGTGGTAGGGTCAGGGTGACGGCAATGGCTGCACCAGTGGTAGTTGGCACCATGTTTTCGGCGGCGTTGCGGCCTTCACGTAAGTCTTTGTTGGGCGCGTCCTGCAGGGCCTGGCTGGCGGTATAGCTGTGGACGGTGGTTAGCATAGACTTCTCGACACCAAAGTGGCTGTCTAGAATTGCCATCACCGCACCAAGTGAGTTGGTGGTACAGCTGGCGTTACTCAGTACTTCTGTTGCACCTTCCAGCTTGTCGTCGTTGGCACCCAGTACAATGGTGTCTACGCCATCACTCTTGGTGGGGCCAGATATGACCACACGCTTGGCACCTGCCTTGATGTGTAGCTCGGCGTCTTCTTTTTTGGTAAAGCGGCCAGTGGATTCTATGACTACGTCTATTTCCATGTCTTTCCATGGCAAAGTACTTGGGTCTTTTTCTGCCGTGACTACTATCTTGTGGTCGTCTACGATGATATGTTTGTCGTCAAATGTTACTTTTTTGTTGTAGGCGCCGTAATTGCTGTCGTGTTTGAGCAGATACGCCAGCGTCTTGGTGTCGGTAAGATCGTTGATAGCCACAATCTCTGCGTCTGTTCGATCAAATGCTATTTTAAAAGCATTGCGGCCAATTCGGCCAAATCCGTTTATAGCTACTTTTGTCTTCATGCCCACCTCTTAGATTAGATTTTCTGTCGTGCTAGTGCCTATTGTATAAGCGTAAGAGGTATGAAGCAATATCTATATCTAGCGGTCGACTTCTTGGCCCTGGAACTCTGGCAGCGCCAGCAAGTCATCTAAAGACTTCAAGTTATCGAAGAGGTCTCGGGCCTCGCCCATAGAGCCGACTTTGTCATCTATGAGCTTCTTTAGAGACTCAAATGATTCCTGGCGTATGGTGATTTTCTCGCCCCCATCTTGCTGGGGTGTGGACCTTTTTCTGACATCTGTAGCCATGTAGACATGAATAAACCACTCGATTTTTACAAAAGGTTGCCTGACGTCTATCAGTCGCCACTGGCTAAACTCGTAGCCTGTCTCTTCTTGCATCTCACGCTGAGAGGCTTCTAGTATAGAGGCGTCATCTGGGTCTACCCGTCCGCCCGGAAAGCTCACCCCTGAGCCCGCATGGGGTTGCTCTTCGTCGATGACGAGTATTTTGTCACCCGTTACACCAATGACCACGATTGTGTCCACTCGCTTGATCATCTCGAAGGTTGTGTCTGAGTCATCGAATAGCTTTTGTTGCCAATGGTATACGTCATAGATAACACCGTGAAAGACCCGTTCCGCTTGGTCCGGTACTAGTACGGCGTCTTTTGGAACGACCTTACGCATCTGTTTTGAAGCGCTCGACGCACTCCACTATGATCTTTTTCGCGTCGTCGGCGTTGCCCCAACCCAAGACTTTGGTAGTGCCGGGCTTTTTGAGGTCTTTGTAGTGGTTGAAGTGGTGTTCGATCTTTTGTTTCCACTGTTCGTGGATTTGGTCTAGGCCCTGGATTTGGTCGCCGGTGTTGCGGTCGTCTACGGGCACACAGATAATTTTGTGATCCATCTCGCCGTCATCTTCGAAGTTTAGGACACCAATGACACGAGCCTTCAGATATACCCCTGTAGGAATCGGATCATTTGTAATGACCAAGGTGTCTAGTTCATCACCGTCACCGTCCAGCGTTTGAGGGATAAAACCATAGTTGGTAGGTTTGGCAAAAATACTGGGTTCTACGCGGTCTAGCTCAAACAAGGCCAGTTTGCGGTTCCACTCTATCTTGAGGGTAGACCACTTAGGAATTTCAATAATGGTATTAATAATGCCGCCATTTACGTTACCGGCGTCTAAAACAACATTAAAATCAGGCATGGAATCTCCTTTATGTACTGGAGGTATTGTACACTAGAGGTAATACAGCTATGAAGATAATCGGCCATAGGGGCGCCGCAGGTATGGCGCTCGAGAACACTCTGGAGAGCATTCGCTCTGCTATTAAGGCCGGGGTAGACGCAGTCGAGGTAGATGTCCGGCTAACCCAAGACCACCATCTGGTGTTGTCCCATGACAAACATATCGGCCGTGTCAGTCCCAACAGCACCGTTGTGCACGAGACACTCCTGGAGGAACTGCGCGGGCTAAAGCTGCATAACGGCAAACGTATTGCGACATTGCAAGAGGCCCTGAAAGCTGTTGGCACTACTCCACTTATCATAGATGCCAAAGACAGCGGCTGGGCACAGCCATTGGCGCGCATCCTGCATACCCACCAGTCTCGTTCTATTAGCGTTATCTCGTTCAATCACGATGAGCTAGAGAGCTTCAGCGCCTTGTGTCCTCACGTTGACACCTACGCCTTGGAGCACACCAGCCCGCTAGATGTGGTTCATGGGGCGTACGAACGTAGATTTACCGGGATAGATATTAACTTCTGGACCCTGAATCCACTCACCTACTACTTGGCTCGTCGTCATAACCTAAAGGTCATTGTCTATACGGTCAATCATGTATGGATTGCCCGCTTTCTCAAGTTTCTGTATCCACATATCAGCATTACTACCAACAATCCGGACAGGCTGGGATTTCTGTCCGATATCAAGAAGCGCGAAAGAGCCATAAAGAGAGCATCGACCAACCGCTCACAATCGCGGCGATCACGTACTGCATCGGTACCAAAGAATCGAACATAAAACAGGCTATGCCGCCGGCCAGGTTGGCGACTACCGCCATCCAGTACAGGCGTCCAGGTGGATCAACCATACCGTTGGCTGCAAATCCGACGGCCATCACTATCATCCAGAATGCGCCAAGGTTGGCCAGGATATCACCAGCTGCTGGAGAATTGACATAAAAAACGGCAGCTGACACCACCATGCCGACAGTTATAGGTATCAACCACGCCAGGAAAATATTGCGCATTTGTTTGACACGCATGGGCATTGTTTTGTACATATAGCCAAGCCCAAACACAGACAGGAAAAACCACAAGGCGTTGATGTTCTTTTCTTGGTGAAAATGCGTGGCCACAAAGCCTACCACTACAATCACTAGCCACACAAAGTAAACGCGCGCCCTGGTGGTTGCGAATAATTGACTAAAATCTATCCGGTCAGCAGATGTATTTGGCTCCATATGTAAAAACTATAGCATAAGCCTGCAGGTATATAATGAGGCTATGAAAACTATACTCGACCACACGCATGACGAAGCTAAAAATATTAAAACTTTTTGGTTCAAGCCAGAAAAACCGGCACGCTACACGGCCGGCCAGTTTACAGAGATCAGACTGAAGCATGACAAGCCGGATGACCGTGGCGACAAGCGCTGGTTCACAGTTTCGTCCTCACCTACTGACGCTATGATGAGCATCACCACCAAATGGGCGGGTGATAAAGCCAGTAGTTTCAAGAAGACGTTGTTTTCTCTGCCAATGGGCACCGAGGTACAGCTGGCAGAACCCATGGGTGATTTTGTGCTGCCTAAGCAAACTGACCGACCACTTGTGTTTGTGGCCGGCGGAATTGGCGTGACGCCCATGCACAGCATGATCAAGTGGCTGGTGGACACCGGCGAAAAGCGCGACATACACTTGCTGTACGCCGCAAACAAGCTAGAGGATGTGGCCTTTAGGGACTTGTTCGAGAAAGCTCCTATTACCTTCCAGATTATTCTGAACAACCCACCCAAGGACTGGAAGGGCAAATCTGGCATGTTGACGGCCGATGCCGTGCTAGAGGTTCCAGGTGTAGCAGATACTGCCATGGTCTATCTGTCCGGCCCCGAGCCCATGATAGAAAAATTGTTTGATGACCTAAAAGCCAAAGGTGTCGACAAAAAGCGCCTCATAACCGACTACTTCCCAAATTATGACGCTATTTGAGAGGGGATGATTTCCCACTTTCAGCGGGCCCGCAACTTCATCTTTCTCCGGCTGCTCTCCCCTCATGCAGGTAAATATTTCCGGAGTAAATCCGGAAATATTTTATTTGCTACTTAGGGCTTCACAGGGACGAAGCCAGATTGCAAACATTGGCCTATTCCGTGACCTCTACGATGCCTTTCATGTAGGGGTGCGGTGAGCAGTGGTAGCTAAAGCTACCAACGGTGTCAAAAGTGACGCTGTAGCTTTCGTTTTGGCCAAGCAGTTCACTCTTTGTAAAGGCCCCTTCGGTGTCAGGCGTTACGTCGTGCTTGGTGGAATCTTTGTTAGTCCAGGTTACCTTAGTGCCTTTTTTGACGGTGATCTTGGCTGGGTTGAACGAAAACTCTTGGATGGTGACTGCGCTGGCTTGAGCGGTGTCCGATGAGCCAGCGTTTGGCGTTGGTGTCTGGCTAGTATCCATGTTGGCCATTTCGTCGGCTTCTGACGAGTTGGTGTTGGCGCTCGAAGCTTCAGAGCTAGATTTGTTCTTTTCGTTAGACATGTTGTTGGCTACTACCACGCCGGCAACTGCCACAATGGCAATAACCGCGACAATAATGGCGAGTGTTGATTTTTTCATACTAATACCTCCCTTTAACTCAATCCATTGTAGCAGCTAAGCCTAGTCTGCAGCATCAGCCACCTTGCGCATAGCAAGTAGCTCTACGGTAGCCAGGTATATCTTTAGCTGCTCTGGCGGAATATCAGCCGTCCAGTCTTTCATGGCCTTGTTTATGGCACTTTCTGTTTCCTCTACAAGGCGTTTGCCAGACGGCGCACATATCAGGCGCCGGCTTCGTCGGTCCTGTCGACTGACTTTTTGTTTGACCAGTTTTGACTTGGTCAAACTGGCTGTAAGCGCCGTAACCTGGGGCAGCGTTACGTCTAGTGCCGAGGCAACGGCACTCATAGTCATACCCTCTTTTGGCCCGTTACAGACCACGCTCATCAGGAGCCATTCCATCATTGTTACATCGAACTGTTCAAGCTGCCGGGACACTACCACCCTCAGGGCTCGGTCAGCGCGGGAATGCAGCAGACAGGCCTGAGACATGGTGATCGGACTCGTATCTTCCATGGTTCCACCCTTTTCTTACTGAACAGCTTTACGCAAAACCTACACTTTGTAAAGTAAAAATCTTACATACTTACGGTCGCGGGAGTGGGTGGAGCGATAGTTGACTTGCCGTGGTCCTCCAAATATTTGCGCATCATAAGGGCCGCCGTAGCTCCTTCGCCGGTGGCGCTGGCGATTTGCATAGTGGCACCACTCCGAACGTCGCCGGCTGCGAACACGCCCGGCATGCTGGTCTGCAAATCAGGACCAGTTTTTATCATGCCGATCGAGTCTAATTGGACAGTACTGTCGTGCAAAAACTCGGTATTGGGCTTGAGTCCCACGAATACAAACACACCGTCAGTCTCAAAATTGACCGGTTTGCCGGTGAGCTTGTCGGTGCCTTTGACATTGGTCACTTTTTTGTCGGCACCACCAATAATTTCATCGGTTGTAGTGTTCATGTGCACGGTGATCTTGTCGGTATGGTCTTTTAGGTCTTGTTGCAGAATTTCAGAGGCTCGCATTTTGTCGCCACGAACCAACAGGTCTATGTGTGTAGCAAAGCGAGTCAAAAACATAGCCTCTTGTACAGCCGAGTTACCTCCGCCAACCACCACCAGCCGTTTGTCGCGATAAAAGGCTCCGTCGCACGTCGCACAGTAGTGTACGCCGCGGGCGTAGTATTCGGCCTCGCCCGGGATACCCAGACGCTTGTAGTCGCTGCCAGTGGCAATCAGGACAGCCTTGGCAAAGATATCTCCGTCGGTTGTCGTCAGTTTCTTCTTTGCACCCTGGTCCTCGATCTTGAGGACTTCGCCCAGACGAATCTCGGCGCCGAACCGTTCGGCTTGCTCTTGCAATCCGGTGGCCAGGTCCATGCCCGATATGCCCTGCGCAAAGCCCGGGTAATTGTCGACCCAGTCGGTGATTGCCGCAAGGCCGCCAATGGCGCCTTTTTCAAACAAAATGGTATCTATGTCTTCTCTGGTAGTGTAGATTGCTGCGGCCAAGGCTGCCGGCCCAGCACCAATCATAACCACATCGTGGTCTGTTGTGTCTGCCATATATTAGTTCTCCCTTAGCCAACGGCGGGTGCTAGCTTTGCCAGATTGTAGCCAACGACTACTTCTTTGCTGTCGTCTTGCTTGGTCACGATGGTAACCGGGACAGACAGCGTGCCGCTCATTTCAAAAGCTTCTTTTTGTCGGTCTGGGTTTTGGTCTAGGTTTACTTCTTCGTACTGATAGCCCTTGGCGTTCAACCACTTTTTGACCATGACGCAGTATGCGCACGTGTTGGTTGTGAAGATCGTTATGTTTTTGACCACTTTACCCTCTCTTTACTTTGTTTTTAGTCTCTCATCTATTATATATAGTGCTCATGCTTTAGACAAGACCCCTATATGTAGCGTTTACAACAACTACTGATTTTTTACAGCGGTTATCTCTATGTCAAAAACCAGGTCAGAATTGGCTGGAATATTGGGAGATGGAGAGTTGGCGCCATAGGCCTTGTCTGCCGGGATGGTCAAGCGGCGTGTACCACCAACTTTCATACCTGGAACGCCTTCTGTCCAGCCAGCAATGACACCACTCAGGCTAAACTCGATGGGCTGCCCGGTATCATGTGAACTCTGAAAAATAGTACCGTCTTTGGCTAGGGCGCCGGTGTAGTGTGCGGTTACCGTGGCGCCGGCTTTTACTTCTTCGCCATCTCCCGGCTTGGTGTCAGTAATTTGCAAAGCATTCACTTTTTCTACGGCTGTAAAGTTTGCTAGTTTTGTGCCTTCCAATGTACCCTCCTGTGCGGTTTGAGTGTTGTTATTGTCGCCTGCAGCTTTGGTTTGCTGGTTATCTTTTCTTATTTGCCAGATCACGCCCAGACCCGCAGCAACAGAAGTTGCTAAGAACAGGACTGCTAAGATCAAGGCAAATACGCGTTGGTGCGTTTTCGCCACGTATACCTCCTAAGTTGACTCCCCCCAGTATAGCACTACAAAACCCGGGGAAGCACATGCTTTTTGTTAACAACATACACAATTGGATACAGCGCACAAATGAGCAGCCACAGGCCAATAAGTGTGCGCTTTTCCAGGGCAGACAAAGCAATCACCCCACCGATGAGGGCGATCAACCAAAACACCACATGGCGTCGCTTAAATTTAAGTCGCAAGTACTCCGACCCCAGATAGTAGTACGGAAAGACGGTCACAACCAACAACGTGCTCGACAGTAGGCCAAAGATGAGTACCACGGCCAAACCCTCCCAAAACGGACTAGCGATAGCCAAGGGTACGAGTGACACAACGGCAGTCATGCTGGTTGCGAACAAGGGCCGGAAGCGTTCTTCCAGCGCAGCAACGGCTGCATCGATAGGGTCTGCTCCTGCACGTCTGGCCTGGTTGGCAAAATCTGTCAGCAGAATGGTGTTCTTGATGCTCAGACCAATGAGCGCAAAGAAGCCCAGCATAGCAAAGAAACTGATGGCGTTATCGGTGAGATTGAGGCCCAACATAATGCCGAAGAAACTAAACGGTATGGCCAAAAAAATCAGCAGTGGTTGCAAGAGCGAACGGAATTGCACCGCTAGTAATACGTACATGGCTGCCAACAGAACCGGAAATGCTAGCAGGAGGGCGTTGAATGATTCTTGGTTCTCTGCCTCTTGCCCTAGTTCGAAATGGATGGCGTCGTTGGCCAGGCCATAGCTTGCCAGAGTGGCGCCACCAAACTTGTCTTTGACGGCCTCTTGGGCCAAATTTACCAGGGTGGTGGTGTCCGTGCCGTCAAAACCGGCCTGAACCTGTACAACCGATTTGTTGCCAACCCGAACGTATTCATCTGCCGATGCAACTGTGACGTTTTTCATACGCGCAGTGCTGTTATCTAGGCGTTTTAGTTCGACAGTGGACAGGTAGGCGGCCAGGTCTTTGGCGGCCCGAAAGGCTGCCCCCCGATTGGCGGTGTCTATTTGCACCACAAAGGACGCGGACGGCGGCCCAACGTCTTGTTGGCCCACGGCCACCTGGGCTTCTTTGAAATCGGCCGTAAAGCGATCTTGCACTTGCTTGACGATTTCTGGTGAACGAATATCGCGTTTGTTGTACGGCGTCAGTTGTACAAACAGGGTGCCGGTTTGGGCACTGCCGGTTCCGTAGTAAGAAGCCTGCACAAAGTTGTCACCAACGATTTGCTTAGTTAGCTCGTCGGCCTTGCCGGCGATAGCCTCGGCTTGGCCAATGGTTGTACCGGCCGGGAAGTTAATAGCCATTACGAGGCCGTTGGTGTCCTTGGTAGGCGGAAAGATATTGAACACCACGTGCCGAGCAATTGCTCCACCGGCACCGATAAATGCCAGACCAATCAAAACAGCCGTAATGCCCACCCCAAACAACTTGGGTTTAGAATGCCTAGCCCACAGCATGGGCTTGGCAATAAATTGTGCCAGCTTGGCCTCGAAACCGGCAGCAACTTCTTTGACGGCCTGCTTGCCCATTTGCTTTTTGCCAAGTAGCAGGAAGCGAGCAAAGAACGGAATAAACACCAGTGCTACCACTAGGCTGATCAGGAGCGAGGCAATGATGGTAATAGGTATGGCTCGAATAAAGCTGCCCAGAATACCCCCTACAAATAACAGTGGCGCAAAACTGAGGCTGGCGGTCAGGGTGGCTGCCACCATGGCACGGCTGACCTTTCTGGTAGCTATCTGTACGGCTTTGCGTGGATCTTTCTCGCGTGCTCGGGCGGCGTCGATAGCTTCTACCATAATAATGGTATCGTCGACTATCAGTGCCAGACCTAGTATGAGCGCAAACAGTGTTATCACGTTCAGCGAATACCCGACCGCATACAGAAAGGCAATGCTAGCCACTAGCACAGTGATCATAGAGATGACTGTGATCAGCGAGGCCCGAATGGCGATAACAATAGAGCCCACGATAAGCACTGCCAACAGTCCCTCTAGGAGCACTCGTTGCAATTCGCTCAAGTTCTCTTCGATAGATGGCGCAAAGCTGGCGCTGACATCTGCGCCATAGTCCTGAAAACCCGGCTGGCCCATAAGTTCCTGCAAAGCTTGACGCACATCGTGGTCCAGCTTAATGACATCGGTGCCCTTGTTGGCAGACATGCCGACGATGACCGAATTATAGAAGGCGGCCTGGCCTCCCTCACGCTTGCCATAGCGGTCAAAGCTGCGCTGAATCGTAACCGCCTGCCCGGTTGAGGGATCGGCAACAGACTCGAGTGGACTTTTTACAAAGACCTCATGAACATGCGGGATCTTTTTGTTTTGTAGCCAAGTAGCAGCCTGGGTAGCTTTGGCATTTAGGTCTGCCTCTGAAGCTGTTTTCTTGCTGTAAAAAGATACTGCTATATCTATCTGCCGGATGTCTCCCCCGGTTGCGCCAAAGTACGGCACATTGTATTGCAGCCGAGCAGACGCAGGTAGTTTGC
Source organism: Verrucomicrobiia bacterium (assembly GCA_035489575.1). Classification (NCBI taxonomy): domain Bacteria; kingdom Pseudomonadati; phylum Verrucomicrobiota; class Verrucomicrobiia; species Verrucomicrobiia bacterium. The sequence continues at coordinate 35,116 of DATHJY010000011.1, read as the reverse complement.
CTGAGTCTTTTACAGCCTGCTCTAGGGTTTTGGCCGCAGCTGCGGTATCGGTGCCTTCTTTGTACTGAATGGAGGTACTAAAGAAGTTGCCAGAACTCTGGGTTGTAACGGTGTTGACGTTTGCCTGTTTCAGGGCAATCTCGGCCAGAGGCTTGGCGGCCTCGGCGTCTACCTTTGCTGGGTCATTAGTCACATAGGTGCCGGTTACGATAGCGATGGGGATCTGCACACTCGGGAAACCTTCGCGCTTGAGGAGCGTGGTGTAGCTGGCAACACCAAAAACTGCCACAACCAGCCACAATATGGCTGTTATTCGGGGACGATCAAAGAAGAACGTCGTAAATTTTGCCAACATTTTGTCTTTTTCTTTGGTAACGATAGTTTTCTTGCGCCCTGTCATGCTAAAGACCCTCTTATTGCTAAAAGCTTAGCATACGTAAGCAAATACTAAGGCCCATCCGACAATAATCTGCACGTTCAGCTAGAAACCATCTGTCCTGAACCGCACAGCTTATTGCCGGATGAGGCCTAGGAGAGTTATAGAGTGGATTATGTGCTAGTCACAATGCACGAGAGGTTTGGGCTCTTGCATTCTGATTAACTGACAGATATATGGGTGGGGGATTTCGCTTTTGGAGAGGGATGGGTCCCGCGACTGGTGTGGCACTCGCCGATTGTGTGGAGGCGGCCGGAGGTGCAGCTGACGCACAAGCAGCAAGTAAGCCGCGGGACCCAGGTCTCGTACTACAACTGTAGAGAACTCCGGGTTCCGGAACGGACGTGTTACCCAAACGGGCGGGCGGGCGGCGCTTGAGCAAGCACGATGTTCCGGAACCCAGATCTTGTTACCTTCTTGGTAGAACTCTAGGTTCCGTGACAAGAACTCTGGCCGGCGGGCGGGCGGACTGGCGTCGGCGGAGGTGTCACGGAACCCAGACCTTTTAGAAAGCGACGAGAGAGACCCGGTTGCCCGGATGCAGGGAAGGCGCGTGGACTACAGCGTCTATCGCAAGCACAGCTATGTAAGCATCTCTCTCGCCGAGCGAGGTGCCTTGGCGTGGAGCGGCAAAACAACCGAAGTTGTTCCAGACGTTCTCGGCGGCGAGATCGTCTACCTCGACTAGGTGTACTGCTTCCAATGACTGGAGCAGCAAGCGAGATTGGAGAGGAGCGGGCAAAGCCCTTCAACTGCGCAGGGGGAGTGCGCTGTCGGACCGAAGTCTCTCCTCTCCAGAGCATGGAACCAACAGGACGTTGGGGGACGTGTCGGTATCCGTGCTCGATCATCAAGTCTCGTATGAGACAGAATGGCTGGCCACAAATTATTGCGGACAAGCATTACTGCCTCAGGGAGACAAACCATATATCTGTCAAAGTGCTACGATGGTGGGAGCAGTTGCTCTACCTCTATCGTCGCTTTTTCACTATAGCATGCTATAAAACATTTCCACAACTATCTGTCCAAAGCAACCAGAATTTTGCTTGACTTGGATAGATGGACAGATGCAATTCGGTGTAGTTTTTTAAACAATGGGGGGTGAGTGTCAGCCAAGAAGGCTGTCGTCCGCTTGACTGACACGTCCCCCTTTACCTACCGGCGACCTGTTCCTCTGCAAGGAGTACAGTTCCGCTGGGGAAACCCAACTTTGCCGGTACCTCTGCATGGACTGCAGGCGTTCTCTTTCCTGATGTTGCCGGTGCCCTTGCACGGAGTGCATTTGAGCTTGGTCAGACCAACTTTGCCAGAACCACCGCAATTGGTGCATGTGGCCACTTTTTCGTCTCCTTCGAGGAGAGGACTATCTTGACCTGTGGGTTCCTCTGGCGTCAGCCGGAAGTGGCGGAACAACCGCTTCAACCAGAGGAACCCGAACATGGAACCAGAGCTTCGTTAGAAGGTCCAGCTCTATCGAAACACAGAAAGGGGTGGTTATGGACAAAGTCCATACCAATGGTCACGACAAGCGTGGCCAGATCGCGGCACAGGCGGCAGACACCGGCTCAAGCGCTCACCCCTTCCTGCGGATCGCCATGAGAAATACGCACAAGAAGCGTATTTCAACCTACGCTTCTAATACTTTCTCAGGCGCTCGGCGGCTAAGTTCTATTGTCTTGTTGGACAGTTTTGGCTCGTCATAAAATATATGGCGAAGCAAAACCATCCAACCAATAGCGCTTGCAGCAGTAAGGATTCCTAAAAAGTTATCAAACTATTCGAATTACATCTGTCAATGTGCACCCTTAGGAGCAATGCTCGACTAAAAGTTCATATATTATATAACCAATTAATACAATATGCAATACTAATTATTTTTGCTACCAGCCCCCACCCCCGCCACCACCTCCACCGCCCCCAGAGAAACCTCCGCCACCGCTGCCGGAGCTGCCAGAACTAGTGGGTGCGCTAAAGCTGCTGTTCATGGCTGATACGCCTTGGGTCAGGCTATGCGCAAAGTAGACAGTGCTAAATGTACTGAAGTTGCCACTGTACCAACCGGGTGGCTGACTGTATATATGATCAAACTGATTAGCCCAGGATTTCTCGACGCCCAAGGCTATGGCAAACGGCAAGAGTTTCTCGAACAAGTGGACTGTCTTGGAGGGTGCGGCGTATGGGCGATCTACGCTCTGGAGCATCTTCAGCCGATCCTCTTCAGCTGTTTTCATGTACAGCTCGAGTCCTTTGACCTTTTCATAGGCCTCTACGCCCGCGTGGCTGCGGCGACGCATCAGAATCATGGCCAGTATGGCACTGAGGATGATTGCCAACATGCCTATCAGCCATCCCCATCCCGCACCAGTAAATATAAGTATCATAAATGCTACCAGGGCCAGGCCAATTAGTTTGGCGTAGGCACCAGAAGGGCTTTCCTCGAGCAGGCCGTGTTCTTTGGTCAGGCTCGATTTGAGCTTGCTGCGAATTTTGGTAACGGCCGCGTACATTTTTGTTTTGTCTATCTTGGAAATATCTTGGATGGTACCGACCTGGAAGGGCTTGAACAGTGCACCCAGGAGGTCAATCTCGTGTGGCTTCAGACCAGTGGTGTCGGCCTTGACGACCTCTAAACTAAATACATGCTTGGTAAAAAGACCAAGCCGTTTCTTTTCCTCGTCATGGACTTTCAGGTAACCACGGATGGCTAGGTCTATGATGGTTGCCGACAGGTCTCGGTTGTCTAGGTTGTAGTCCATCAGCAATCCAACTTCTGCTGGGCTGAGCCCCTTTGGCGGCTTGTATTCTGGGACAATAACACCCCTGCCCTTGTAATCTTTGCCATGTTTGCGCCATAAATTAAAAGCGTACAAGACGCCGCCTAGCCCAACGACAATCCCCACTAACTGCAAAATATTTTGCCGCACCCAGTCACCCGTAGTAGTAGGAGCAAATAAACTCTTCTGAATCGGCACGGCAACCGATAGGTTTTCGCCCGCACCAAGTGGATGGGTTGCGGCGAATGTATACCCTTGACCGGTAGGTACAAGTGTACAGTTTTGCGCAGTACTGCCTTGGGGACCGGTATAGCACGAGGGAGTTCTGTCTGTCGCCTTCCAGCCATCTGGCAAAATGACCTCGCCCCTTACCTGGGTAAATGGCTGCCTCCACTGGGTACCGTTGATATTCCAATACCACTCGTCAAATCCGTCGTAGAAATCCATGAGGTTCTGCATTTCGTAGCTAATTTGATAGCTATGGTGGTCGGTGATGGTTCTGCCAGCGTCACCAATCTTGAGCACAGTGTTGTCATTCTCGGTATACGACGAATAGGGCTCGGTCTGGCCATCACGACTGACAGACTTTACTTCTAGGTGGAGTGAATGGCCCCTGTTAATCTGCGGCAAGGCACGCAGGATGCCGTGGTTGTTGTCCGAAAACGTCAGGTCGATCGATTCTGTTACTTCCATACGGCCCCCATGCACGTCGTTATGCAGACGATACTGGCCATAGAAATCGTTGACAACAAAATCGTCTACGCCGGCATGTGCTATGGGTGCCATGCCCAGCGTTACCCATAAAAAGGCCAGGATAAGCCAGAGGGCTTTTTTCATAGCCGTTCGGCGCCGAGATTTTGGCTAACGCGCTCGGCCAAATTGTCTAGAAGGTGGTTGATCTCTGTACTTTTCAGTGTCTTTTGGTGATGGGTTGCTGTCAGGCGGAAGGTAATGTGTTTTACGTCATCTTTTTGGTAGATGTCTAAGGGCTCTAGCCTAGTTTGCAGGTGGCTATCGTCTAGCTCGGCCAGCCCGGCCTGCAGCTCGTCATGCAAACGCGCATAGTCGATGTCAGCAGTTATTCGGAGCGAAATGTCTTGCTGAACACTAGGGAACTTAGACAAGGGATGATAAGAAGATTGCTGCTGCGTCTTAAGGGCGTGCAATCCTACTTCGAAACCGGCAGTGTGTGCGGGCAGTTTGAGTGCCTTGGCAACTGACGGCTTGAACTCGCCAACGATCCCCATGGCGTGGCCTTGGTGATTCTTGATCACTGCACTTCGGGCCCGATTGTAAGGCGCAGCTACGATACCCATGACTGACTGGTCGGACAGCTCGTCGGTAATTGGCTCGATGCATATGTCTGTCACTCCAAGGTTTTTCAGCAGAACCGACAGATATTGTTTGGCCTGGTAAAAGGCTGCGCCCTGTAGGTTTGTTGCTGCCTTAGGATCGGCGGTAATTACCAGACTGAGAGCATTTAGTTCGAGGGGTACCTGCTGCTCGACGCGATCCTGCTGTCCTCTTATGTGGGACTTACCAATCTCGAACAGTGCAAACTGACCGTAGCCGGCCTTGATGTTGGGGTGCACTTTGTCGAGCAAACTGGGTGTCAGGCTGAGGCGGAAATATTGCAGGTCTGGGCTGAGGGCATTGCTCAGTTGAAAAGCCTGTTCTCTGTTCTGTCCTGTTTTGGCCAAGAGATCACCGTGCACAAAGCTGTAGGTGAGTAGTTCGTTGGCACCAGCAGTTGCCAAACTCTGACGAATCTGTGACTTTAGGTCAAACAAAGCGTCTTGGGTGACGGGCTTGATAGATTGTACGGGCAGCTCCAACGGCAAGTGGTCAAAACCGTACAGGCGCCCTACTTCTTCTACGACGTCCTCGGCAATCTCTATATCGGTGCGCCAATAGGGTGGCGTGACCGACAATTCGTCGCCGTGCACCTCTACTACTAGTTCTACGTTCTCTAACAGGCGTGCCATATCCTCGGCGGGCAGCTGCAAGCCGAGTCGCACATTGATGAAGTCGCTGGTTACCTGCACGGGGGCTGGTTTTTGCAGCTGTGATTTAACGTCAAAGACTTGGCTGGCGGCACTACCATTGGATACATAGGCAACAGTTGTAACGGCTTCTTCCAGTACTATGTCATTTTGCAGCGGGCTTTGGCCTTTGTTGAATCGTGTTACGGCGTCGGTAAACAAGCCGTATTTCATGGCTGTCCGCCGAATCGCGTACATGTCAAAGTTGGCACACTCCAGAATGATGTTCTTGGTGTCGTCGTCTACTTCTGTGTCGGCTCCGCCCATGGCCCCACCGACGCCAATGGCTTCTTTGTCGGTTGCGATCACCACGGTCGGGGCTTCGATGACAGGTTCTTTGCCGTTGAGCAGCTTGATCTTCTCGCCGGTGGCTTGCCGGGCGATAAGAGTAGGAACGGTGCCGCTCTTGGCTACAACTTTGTCGTAGTCGTAGGCATGCAACGGCTGTCCGGTGAGAACCATCAGGTAGTTGGTAACGTCAACAATGTTGTTGATAGGTTTCAGCCCCACTCGGCTCAGGTAGGTCTGGATGATGAGTGGGCTCGGGCCCATTTGCACGTCTGCTAGGGCAATAGCCATAAAGCGTGGCACCAAGGCGCCAGCCTCGTTGCGGACCTCTAGCGGCAGTGTTTTTGCACCAGGCTTTATGCGGTCTAGCGAGCGCACGTACCAGTCCGGGCTCTTGAACGGAATGTTCTGGATACCGGCTATTTCGCGGGCCACACCCAAGATGCCAAAGCAATCGGGCCGGTGGGTGAACATCTTGTTCTCTATCTCGATAATATGATCGTCCAGCTCGTAGGCTTCGGCAAACGAGGTACCAGGCTCTGCTGGTGTGTCCAGTTCGACAATACCGTCGTGGTTGTCACCAAGCGCCAGCTCTTTGGCGCTAGCCAGCATGCCGTTGCTAACGGTCCCGCGTATTTCGCGCGCTTCTAACACAAATGGATCTTTGTCATACGTGCTGGGCACGGTGGCACCCGGCGGCAGCCACGCAACAGTCAGCCCGGCGCGGACATTTGGTGCGCCACAGACCACTTGCACATGACCGTCTTGGTTACGAGTGACGCCTTCGGCCTTGCCGCCGTCGTCTATCAGACAAACGTTTAGTTTGTCGGCGTTGGTATGCTTCTGGCACGACATCACCTTGGCCACCAAAATGCCTTGATACTTTTTACCCAGATCGGTCACTTCTTCTACAGCACCTAGCTGGGCACCAATCTTGGTTACGAGCTCGTCAATAGATATATTGACGTCTGTAAACTGCTTGATCCAATTCAGACTAACTTTCATTTTTGGCCACCGTTCCAGTCAAGCGTATGCTTGATCGCTTTTTCTTCGCCGAACTTTCCAAAGGCGTACCACTTTTCTACGGTGATTTTGTAGAATTTGTGGCCGTCCTCTTGCTTGGCCTGTTCTATGATGCCTTCGTCTACTTTTTGGCGCTGCTTGAAGTATTCATAATATTCCGGGAAACGACTTTGGTCTTCTTGCAGTTCGGCTGTGCCCTCAAAATAGATACCATGGGGGGCATCGTCCAGGCCGTGCTGTTTGACAATAGTGCCGGCAACGTGGGGATTTATGCTGATTTCTTGGCTGTGCCGACGTGACTTGAGCGAACGGAAATACAGATTTAAGTTGTCGTCATAGGCAAAGTGGACCTCGCATACCCATGGTCGGTCGCCACTGACCGTAGCCAGCGACATATGCAGTGACTTGTCTATATATTCTCTGATTATTTTTTCTACGTCTGTATTCATCTTTGTAACCTCGCTGCTATTGCAAACTGCATAAAGTACTTTTCAAGGGTAGCGTCAACTTTGTCTGTTAGGATGGATTCTGCAAATAATTCGCGGGCGCAAAGTAGCTCGGGCACTGCAGTTTTGTGTGATGCAGACCAGACATCAACAGTAGCGTTTATAAGGTCCATCCCCCTGAAAAAGGCGGATTGCATACGCTCTGTTTTGCCCTGCCTTTTTGCCGCAAGCGCCCTACCAACCTCGGAGCCGATGTTGCCCATCTGATTAAAAATATCCAACTCTGCCCACGCATCTCGATCAAACTCATGGCTACTCATGGACAACCTCACTGACAATGCGGATAATTTTTTGCCGCACTAGTGGATCAAGCACATCCTTGGAGGCATTGCCCTGGGACGGACGAATATTAATCATAGAGTCGAATTCGATGAAATCGTCCGTACCATAGTCTGCCGGGTGTAGGTTGATGCCCCATAGGTCGCTTTGCTTTGATCCTTTTTCCAGTAAATGAGCCTCGCCGTCATAATGCATAGGCATGTCAATAACGACAATCTTTTTGGCTATGTCGACATCTGCCTTAACGAGCTCACCAAACATTTTTTGTGCCATTTGCGTGAGCTCGGCAACGGAAATCTTGTCAACAATTTTCATGAAAATTGCCTTAGGAAGTCTAGTTTGCCTGATTCGAAGTGGCGGATGTCTTCTACGTTGTGCTTTATCATGACCAGACGTTCGATACCTCCACCCCACGCAAAGCCGGTGTATTCGTTGGAATCTATGCCGGCCATCTTGAGCACATTGGGGTGGATCATGCCGCAGCCTAGCAATTCCAGCCAGCCTTCGCCGCAGATATTACAGCCAGCCTTGTCGCAAAATGGGCAGGCTATGGCGAACTCAAAGCTAGGTTCTGTAAATGGGAAGTAGAAGGGCTGGGTTTTGACCTCCATTTTTTTGCCGTAGTAGGTCTCGAAAAAAGTCTGGAGTACCGCAATCAGGTGCCCAGCATGAATATCTTTGCCCACATAAACACCTTCTAACTGATAAAAGGTATGTTCGTGTCGAGCATCCAGGTCTTCGTTGCGAAAGACGCGACCAGGAATGACGTACGAAATCGGTTGGCCGTTTTCTAACCGCTCTTTGTTGGCCGACAACACCCTATTTTGCATGGTGCTGGTGTGGGCCGGCGCAATCAAACCTTCGGTGGTCATAAAGGTGTCGTAGTCGTCACGGGCAGGATGATCGGCCGGAAAGTTGAGGCTCTCGAACATGTGGTAGTCGTCATCGAGCTGCCGAGACTCTATAGCGTTGAACCCCATGCGGTAAAAAATATCCAGAATAGTGTCTAGCTCGGTCATCAGTGGATGCTTGGTGCCATTTTGGCTGGGCAGAAGTGCGGGTTTTTGGTCGCCTACATTTACATCGAATGGTGCCGTGACATCTATGGGTTCTAGCTGTTCGGCGGTATCACTGTGCTGGGCTATGAGATGTTCTAGGTCAGTCTTGAGCTGATTTATTTCTTTGCCAAAACTGGCCCGCTGATCAGCTGGCAATGTGCGAACTTCTGCATACAAAGCCTTCAGCTCTGTGGCCTTTAAAATATCGGCTTTGGTATCGAGCTGGCTCAGCCGAGCTTTGAGCACTTCAGCAGTTTCGGCAATCTTCTGATTTTGGTAACTCATCTTGGTGTTCATTATAGCAACCAGCCACGCTATAATACAGATATGCCGACAAAATCTGTTGCGAATGAAGATATCCTAGAACTCCTGCAGGAAAGTATGCAGATGACTAGTGAGGGCCTAGGTAAGCTTGACCGACGTATAGACGAAACCAATGAACGTATGGATGGACTACACACCGAGATGAACTCCGTGCGGCATGACACCTCCGATCTAAAAAAGTCCATTTATCGCTTGGAAATTGAAAGCAGCAAACACCAAGAGCAGCTCACAACTGTTCAAAATGAAATCGTAGCTATACATGTTGATACTAAGGAAATTTTGGATGAGCTTGCAGCGGTCCAGACTCAACTGTTGTCGGGCGGTAAGCCGGCCAATTTGGAGACAACTTTGCGAAGCATCGTCCATCAAGTACAAACAATAGCTAAGAAGGAAGGGATTTCTTTATAGAACTCAGGTAAAAGTATGGCACAGTTCTCGTTTGACATAGTGAGTGAATACGACAAGGCCGAGATGAACAACGTCTTTGACCAAACCCAGCGCGAGATTGCGGGCCGCTATGACTTCAAGGGCACGCCGGCACAACTCGAGTGGCTGAATGGGGATAAAACAGGATTTAAAGTAACCGGCACCAGTGACTGGCAAATAGACGCCATCCTAGACATCGTGCGTAAAAAGCTGGCCGCCCGTAGCCAAAGCCAGAAAGTTCTGGACACCACCCGAGAAGCAGTGGTGGCTAACCTGAAAACTACCAAAGAGGTGCCATTTAAACAGGGCCTAGACCAGGACAAGGCCAAGCAGATCACCAAGCTGATCCGCGACGAATATCCCAAGGTCAAATCTCAGATCCAAGGTGACGCAGTCCGCGTGACCAGTGGCAGCAAGGACGACTTGCAGTCAGTCATGCAGATCATACAGGGCAAAGAATTCGACTTTCCACTAAACTTCACCAATTATCGTTAGAACCCACCCCAGATCTCGCTTTCGAGCCCAAAATCGATCCATTTCGAGTGAGAATTCGTTCCAGTTTTTGAGGCGTAACCGTAGTTACGGCTCGGAAACTGGGACGGATTGTCGCCGGAGTGGGTGAGTTCCCGGGACGGAATTGGAGATCTGGGATAGGTTCTGGGGCGGACTACTGGGCAAGCATAACCGGGCTGCGCTATACTGATAGCAATGGACGAAAAACAGGGCCAGGCAAATTCCGACCAGCCCACCGGCGAAAACTTTCTTGAGGCAGCTCAGACTGTGTTGGCTCATAACGATCACGGGACACACACGGTGCCGGTCGGTGGTGGTATGTACCCCCATCAGTGGCTATGGGACAGCTGTTTTATTGCAATTGGGCTGAGCCACTACAACGTCGAGCGTGCCCAGACTGAAATACTGAGCCTGCTTGGCGGACAGTGGGCTAACGGCATGATCCCAAACATTATTCATAGCCAAGGGCGTCATGGCCGCGACGGCAATATCTGGCGCAGCTGGCTCAACCCCAATGCTCCGGACGACGTCAGCACTAGCGGTATCACCCAACCCCCCATGGTCGCCGAGGCTGTGGTGCGTATAGGCCAGAAACTCCCCAAGGCCGAGAAACGCAGTTGGTATCAATCCGTCTTTCCGGCGTTGTTGGCCTACCACGAATGGATTTATGCAGACCGTGATCCACACGGCGAAGGCCTGGCCCTGCTGGTACACCCCTGGGAGACCGGCCTAGACAACACCCCGCCCTGGATGGCCGAACTGCATGATCACCAACTGGCCTTTTGGATTACAGCCATAGACAAGCTGCACCTGGTGCCGCTCATAAATCTGCTACGGCGCGACACGCACTTTATTCACGCTGCTCAGCGTATCGGCACCATTGATGCCCTGGCTTTGTACAGCACACAACGTCGGCTGCGTCGTAAAAATTATGATACCAAGCGCATCCTGGCCCATTCTATGTTCACCATAGAGGATGTAACCTTTAATTCTATTTTGATACGTGCCAACCAAAACCTAGAAGCCATTGCTAAATATATTCGCAAAGAGCTGCCAGAAGAGCTGGTGGTCCACATGCGTAAGACCGAGAAGTCGCTGGAATCGCTGTGGGACCCATATTCATTGCAGTACTATTCCAGGGAGTTTGTGTCACATCGGCTGCTCAAAGTACCGAGTATCGGCACGCTCATGCCCCTGTATGCCGGCACCGTTACGAAGGAACGAGCCAAGCAGCTGGTCAAAATGATAGAGAACGAGCATCTGTTTGGTGCTCATTACCCCATCCCAACGGCACCCCTAAACAGTGAGTGGTTTAACCCGCACCGCTACTGGCAAGGCCCCACTTGGGTAAACACCAACTGGCTGATCATAGATGGACTGAAGCGATACGGTTATAACGACCATGCCGAAGCGCTAAAAGAAGCTACCCTAGAAATGGTCCATAATGCTGGATTTTGGGAATACTTCAGCCCGGTAGACGGTTCACCAGCCGGCGCCGAGAACTTTGGCTGGACGGCTGCTCTGACAATTGACCTGCTGAAAAGCTAGGCGTCTATTTTATTCGTCGGCGACATCTATGAGTTTAGTGTTTTCGGCAGTTTCTGTGGCTTTGTCGGCCAGCTTTTGTACGGTGCCTAATTTGCGTTCTATTGTGCGGCTTTTTGTGCTGGCGGAGTCTATGGTTTTGGTGGCTTGTACCAGCTTGTCCCTGGTCTTGTCCAAGAGGTCTCCAAACTTGCCAAACTCGCCCTTGATGGTGGTCAGCAGCTCCCACACCTGGCTGGTCTGTTCGGCAATGGCCAGCGTACGGAATCCTAGCTGGTAGCTGTTCAGGATGGCTGCGATGGTAGTCGGCCCGGCTACGGTCACTCGATAGTGATGCTGCAGATGCTCGAATAAGCCGGGTTGTCGAAGCACCTCGGCGTACATGCCCTCTATGGGTACGTACAAGATTGCGAAGTCGGTTGTCTTGGGCGGTTGTATGTATTTTTCTTTTATGGATTTGGCCTCTAGCTTGACCCGAGTTACCAGACCCTTGGTAGCCAGTGCTACCGCCGCTACGTCACCCTTTTCTTGGGCGGCTGCCAAGCGTTGGTAGTCTTCTAGCGGGAACTTGGCGTCAATGGGTAGAAAGATAAACCCGTCCTTGGAACTTTTGTCTGGCAGCTTAATACAAAAATCTACCTGGTCTTGGCTGCCGGCCTTTAGCATGACCTGCTTTTCGTAGTGGTCACGTACAAAGATTTGCTCTAGGAGGTTTTCTAGCTGCACCTCACCCCACGTACCACGAGTCTTTACATTGGTAAGCACTCGCTTGAAGTCGCTAACATCCGTAGCCAGGCCTTGCATCTCGCCCAGGCCTTTGTGCACCAGCTCTAGGCGCTCGCTAACAATTTTAAAGCTTTGTCCCAGCCGCTTCTCTAGGGTGCTTTGCAGTTTTTCGTCTACTGTTTCGCGCATTTTCTCGAGCTTGTCGGCGTTGTCTTTTTGCAAAGATTCCAGACGGACCTCTACAGTTTTGCGAATATGTTCTAGTTTTTCGTCATTCTTGTCACGCAAGCGCTCTAGCTGTCCGGTCAGTTCTAGGCGTAAGTCTTTGTTGGCGTCAGAGAATTCTTTGCGGTTACGGGCAAACTCATCGCGCAGAGGGCCGTCTAACCCGGCGCCACTTTTGCGCGTTAGCAGATACGCCAGCGCGCCGAGATTTAGTACCCCCAGTAAAACTAATACTATCTGCATCCCGCTTATTGTAACAGGTTATTCCACGTCTAGGTCGTCGTGATACGAGGGCTCGTACTCTTGTACGTCAATGACTTCTCCGGGAGTGTGTTTGCGGCCGTCTTCTATGAAACTATGCGAGATATTTATGGCTAGCCCCACTACCACAACTCCTAGGACCAATAACAGTGGTTGCAGGTCGAATAACCGCTTGGGTGACTTCTCGTGAATCTCGGGAATAACGTCACTCATGGCAATGTATAGTAGAAAGCCCGCGCTGACACCCAGCAGGACGCCCGTAGGCAGCGCTTCGGCACTACCTAGTGCAAACGTCAGTACCGCCGCGGCTGTCGTGGCTAAGGCGCTGCCAATATTAACGAGCAGTACATTTTTTCGTGACATACCACGCTTCAGCAACAAGCCAAAATCGCCTATTTCTTGCGGGATCTCGTGCGCAGCAACGGCCAGGGTGGTAACTATGCCGGTTGAGGGGCTGATCAGAAAAGCGGCCGCAATAGCGACACCATCCATGGCATTGTGAATAGTATCACCAACGATAATCAGGCTGCGTGCTGGGTCCTTGCCAATTTTTTCGTGCTCGTGATGGTGGTGAAACCAGCGCAGAAAGCGCTCGGCAAAGAAAAACACGACAATTCCCGCCAGTGTGGCTTCTAGCACGGTGACAGGTGGAGCTTGCTCGACCCCTTCTTTGATCAGGTCCAAAAACACGGCTGCAAGCAGTGCTCCGGCGGCAAAAGGCGTAGCGTAGTGGGCTAATGCCGTGGCGGTTTTCTTTCGACTGAGTAATAGTATTCCGCCTATCAGCGAAAACACGCCACCGATAAGCGAGAAGAAGATAACGTCTACATAAGTACTCATTTTGTATTCCTATTTTATGATCCCAGTATTGCCAAATTTAATGCATACTGCAAATATGTTGCAATTTTTGATAAAATTGGGTCATGAACGCCGAATTGCCAACCTTGGCCACCACCCTGAAGCAACAGGGGTACAGCCTGACTAAAACCCGTCAGCTGGTATTTAACGCCCTGACTGATAGCGACGCCCTCAGCATGAACCAGCTGATCCGCAAACTGCAGCACAAAATGGACCGGGCTAGCGTGTATCGCACGGTCGACCTGTTCGAGAAAATTGGCATAGTCAATCGGCTGCAGATTGGCTGGAAGTACAAACTAGAACTCAGCGAAATCTTTGCCGGGCACCATCACCATGCCAGCTGCATGCAGTGCGGCAAAGTGGTTGCTTTCGAGGAAAGCCCGGAACTAGAAAACGATATACATAAGTTGGCAGAAACAGTTGGCTTTAGCCTGACCAGCCACAGCCTTGAACTTCGCGGCCTCTGCCCTACCTGCCATCAGGATGACAATTAATCAACTATTCACTATCTTTGGCGATTTACTCGCCTAAGATAGTGTCCCAATGGAAGGGATGGATCACGAGTGAAGCGAGTCTAAGGAAGGGAAATCCCTGGAGGCCTTTCAGGCCTGGGTTTCCCTTCCTTAAATTCATAAGACCCCAGGCGTCTGCCTAGGGTCTGTGGAAGCCTCACACTTCCTCATTTAGCGTACGCCCAGCTCTGTCCTTTGACAAGAGCATAAGCACTATCTTTTGGCGAACTTTTCCACAGGTATGTAGGTGCTGGCAGCAGCCACGAAAACACCCAGACAAAAACCAGCCAATACATCTAGTGGCGTATGAACGCCAAGGTACAGCCGAGACCATGCCACCAAGATAATCCACGGCACTGGCAGCCACCACAACCGCTTGGGCAGGTACGGCAAGAGGGCCAAGCTGACAGCCGTAGCCAACGCGACATGTCCGGACGGAAACCCAAACCCCCGTACGACTATCTCGCGCGATATGACCTCTTCTAACAACAATGGCGGTCGCGGTCGACCAACCAGTACTTTGGCTACGGTGGCCAAGATGTACGACAGCAACCCAGCACGCAGCACCGTTAGGGCCGGTTCGGGGCGCCACTTCAACACAAACAGCAGCCCTACTATAGCGATCAGCACCCAGGCGTTACCCAGCTGCGTAATAAGCAGGGCAAATATGCCTAATTGATCCGAGGCGTCGTAGAGGGTGGTAAAGATAGACTTCTCTAGGGGGCCCATGGTAGCACTTTGCAGGGCTACGCCACACAGTATCAAAAAGGCTGCCGCCGACAATCCCACCACAAGTGGCTTGTACGGAAAAGCAGACTTTTTTGTTTGAGACATCAGCTACAGTATAGCTCTAAAATCTTGAAACGTAAGGGTTGTCTCTGATGTAAAATCGCCATGGCTTATCAACCGCTCTAGAAATACCAACACGAGTGGTTTCAACTATTTCATCCACAGCCACACCCGGTCGGATAGAAAGCGGGCCGCCGCCAAGCGTACTGCCGTTTAACGCTGCAGTGATGCCTAGGGCCTGGGCTGCTTTGGCTGGACCATTGGTGAGATTTTGGGCAGTCTGCGCCCGTCGCCGCACCTGCATGAGGGGGATCCCCTGGGTAGGCTGCAGTGCACGAATCAGCACGGCCTGACCATGCCCCTCGGGGCCAGTCACAATGTTCACGCAGTAATGTATGCCATATATCAAATAGACATAGACAGTACCGGCTGCTTGGTACATGGGCGCGTTGCGACGGCGCACGCCGCCAAAAGAGTGGCTAGCCGGATCGTGCATGTCATAGGCCTCGGTCTCGACAATAATACCCGCCGTTACACTTTCTGGCGTCTGATGCACTAGCTCATAGCCCAACAGACTGCGGGCAGCGCGGAGACTATCTGTAAGATCAGGGTGCATAGCTTTATACTATATCGATTTTTCGTCCTTTTGGACTCATCAGCATAGACTTTGTAGTTGCCCAATACACATCTATGGAAGTCGAGTACGGAGGGGTAGGCAAGGTTTTGGCATATAGCCAGCGCCAGGCCCTACCCCTCCATGATCTGGCTGTGCCAGATCTTCACGGTGTTCCTATCTGGATCAAGGCCATTCCAGCACCGATAATCACCATGACGGCAATACCTAGTGCACCCAGCAGCCAACCCTGCGCAACTGCTCGCTTGCGTTCAAGTGCGCAGTTCTGTCGTACGTGCTGGCTCAGTGCTCCTGGTGGTGCGAGACGCAGGCCTCCACTCAGGCGGTCATACCTCTGGCGTTGCCGTGGATCACTCAGCACGTTGTAAGCGTGAGTAACACGGTCGAACTCCTCCCGAGTGGTACCACCCAGCAGGCTACTGAGGCTGTTCAACTGCAGCAGCACATCGTAAGCGCCCTGGATCTGTTGGGCAGAAGCGGTTGGCGCAACGCACAGCAGCTGATAGTAGTTGGTTATACTCCGTGCGGTCACAAGTACTCCTTGCCTGGAGGCGGGAATGCGGGCGTGTGGTGCGGACTAAGGTTCGCAGTGTCACTTTGTATAGAAACAGTGAAACTAGTTTTTATTATACAATAAAATTTACAACTTGCCATTCTTACTCGAGAGCGTGGATACGGTCGTGGTCTAGGCCATAATGGTGAGCTATCTCGTGCCACAAAGTGTGGCGGATCTGTTCCTTGAGTTCGTCCAGTGTGCTTACCGAATATAAAATGGGGTGCTTAAAAACAGTTATTTTGTCAGGGACAACCAGGTTATAGGCACTGTTTCGCTGGGTACGCGGGATACCCTGGTACAGGCCAAAAAGGGTTTGGTTGCAGTGCAGTTTTAGCTGGGCGCGTTGTTCTGGGCTAGGTTCGTCCTCGTAGGTTACCAGGACGTTATTGAGCCCTTTGACATATTTTTCTGGGAGGGTGTCCATGGCCTCGCCTATGAGTTTCTCGAATTCATCATCATTGATAGTTAACATGCTAACTATTGTATCAAACTTACGCTTGGATTTCGTCGTTTACGACTCATCAGCAGGATTTTTTGCTATTCCTGGATCCAATGCGACACCCGGTCAATAAACTATGCTGGTTGCATAGTAATTGCCGGGTGCCGCGTTGGCTGAATTTCTAGATGTTGAAGCTACCGCTTCCGTCGCGTGCCGCCGGCACTGCCACCCGAACGACGACTGCTGCTCGAACGGCTTGCACGGGTACCACCGGCACTTCCGCCTGAACGACGCGACGAGGAACTCCGGGAGGAGCTGCTGGAACGCGAAGGCGTGCTGGACCGTGAGGACGAGCGCGACGGTGTGCTACCGAACCCACCCGGGATGCGCGGCAGGAAGCCACCACCGCGACGACGCGAACGACCGGAGTCGCCGTAGCCATCGTTGTAGCTACTACCGCCGTAGTCGGTGGTGTAGGTAGGGGTGGGGGTACGGGCCTCGACGGCCTGGTCTTTTGCGGCCTGAGCCACATCGTCCAGTTCCTTGTCGACCAAGCCCACCTGAAGCGAGATGGCCAGGAGTTCCGGCTGGCTTGCACGCAGGGCGGTCTGGATGTCTCCGGCCTTGGTGACACAGGCGGTGGCCTGGCCGCGGGTCGGCGATTGGACGTCGTTGCCGTAGCCAGCGATGGCGCTGACCAGGTTGGTCGCCTTGGTGACGAGTGCCGACACGTCAGCCGGCAGGCTGGTGCGCAAGCGCTCCAGTTCCGTCTGACGAGCTTGGACGCGCGCAGTGGCCTCCTGTGCCGTCCGCAACTGCTCACCAGCGTTGGTCAGGTGCTGCTCGGCGGTGCCGAACTCCTGATCCTGCGCTGCGGTGCCGGCTGCGGTGATGTGCGCCTCGGCGGCCTGGAGGGCTGCTGAGGCATCGGTGACACAGGTCTCGATGTCCTGCCAATTGGTCCTGGCAAAACCGCTGCGAAGCGTCTGCAGGATTGTCCCTGCCTTGTTCGCCGCAGCTCGAGTGTCGCCGACCAGCTTGGTCTGTGTGGCGGCTTCCTCGCGGATCCTGGCTGCCCGCTTGGGCAGTTCGGCCAGCTCGGTCGCCGCTTGCTGACAGCCGTCGATGACGGACTGGGCACGGTTGTGGGCGGTCACGAACTCGCTCTTGGCGTAGGCCTCGTCGGCATCAGTAAGTGCCTTCTGAAAGCCCGAAACCTGGGAGCTGTAGGTGTCCACCTTGAAGCCGGCCGTCTGCTGGGCCTGCACCTGGGTGGGCAGATCCTGCAGCAGGCCAGCGGCCTTCGCCCTGTTGGAGTCGAAGTTGTCACGCTGCTCTTCCAGCTTGCGACACTCGGCAGCCAACTCATCGCTGGTCTGCTTGGCCACGGCGACGTGAGCCTCCAACACGACCAGACGCTCCTCGACATCGGTGCGGAACTCGTCCGTGCCTTCGAGGTTGACGTCTGTCTCCAGCTGGCCATCGGGCGCAAGCGTCTGGGAGATGCTGTTCATGGCGCCAACCAGCTGCTTCCGCAACGCGGACAGCTTGGCCTCGTCGGACGCGGTCAGCTGGAGCATCCAGAAGTCCACATCCGTGAGGAGCGCCTTCTGACCGCTGTCGAGAGCCACGTAGGCATTCTCCACGTCACCAAAGCGCTTGGCCTGGTTGGCCTGGCTGTTCTTGCGACGCTTGGAAGCACCCAGCTTGATCACGACGAACCAGATGAGTCCGCCCAGCAGGACGATTCCCACGATGACGCCGAACACCACGAAGACGGCGGTGCCGCTCGAGGAATCGTTGTCGTCGCTGGACGGGGTCGCGCCTCCGCCACCAGTACTGGGCAGCTCGGGGCTACCGCCGGTGTCGCGCTGGTAGATGTCCTCCAGGAAGGCGATCGTGCCATCGACGTAGTGACGGTCGAAGTACAGGTCTTCGCTGACCTGCGCCTGACGATCGGCGTCGAAGTACGACATCCAGTCCTGGCCGAAGATCATGCCGTAGTAGAGGTCGGACGTGCCGTCCACGGTATCGGCGGCCAACAGCAGCAACAGGTCGTCCTTGACCTCTCCGTCGGGACGGAAGAGCTCGGGACAGTTGGGCTTCAAAACCTCGGTCTGGAAGGCCTGGGCGTCGCTGATGTTGTGACCTTCGTCGTCGACGCCCATGTCATCGATGAGGACGACGTGGACTTCGGCGCCGAGGCCGGCGAGGTCGTTCATGGCGCTGGCCATGTTGCCCTCGTCGGTGTCGTCGACGTTGTTGAAGATGCTTCGACAGAACTCGGAACCCTCTTGGGCGTTGGCAACGCCGGGCAAGCCCAGCACCGCCATGATCGCCAGCAGGACGCTGACGCTCAGGAATCGCTTCACGGGTACACCTCCTAAGGTGTGGTCGTGAGGTCGGGTATGCACTTGCTTGGTCTCTGCCACATGCAAAGCTGCTACAAATAACTAAAAAATTCAGCCAAAATGTGAAAGAGCTACTGGGAAATCCCCAATAGAACTGCATAATTATACAATTATTAGCCCTTTTTTACAATACCGGAGAAGCGACTCTAATTTGCGTCTCGCCGAAGGAACAACACCCAGGCAACCAGCAATCCAACCACCATATACGTCACCACTACTAGTGCTGCACGATTATCTGAAATAGCCATAGCATCAGGAGGGCCGGTTCCAAGTGACATATTGAGTGCGTTGAATGGCAAATATGCCACATTTTTCTTGAGTACTAGACCCAGCAAGGGTTCTATGGTTGCCGGGATCAGGAAGATAGCCGCAATCGCGCCCACCTGCACACGAATGATCATGGCAATGATAAAGGCATAAACCACATAGGCAATTCCCGCTAGCAGGCTATGCCACACAAGATGCCACACCTGTATGGTCTGATGCCCCATGTCCAGACCGCGAATATGAATGGCCAGCAGGGACAGCAGCGGAGACAAAGCTCCAAAAACAGCAGTAAAGACTACGGCAAATAACGTGATAGTTAGTAGCTTACTCAGGAATACTTGGCTACGGCTTTTGTTGGCCGTCAGAGTAAAGACAATGGTGTTATACCGGTATTCGTGCGTAACCAGCAATATTGCCACCAAGCCACCAAACAAACCCAGAGCACTTATAGCAGATATAACCTGAACGCTCAAAAACTTTGGATCTGCCAGAGCCTCTGGTGCGGTATGCCACCCTGTTACATAAAAAGCAAACAGCAGATTCATGGCCACGGCGAACAAAAGGATAATGTAAGTAGAGCGAATACTCAGGATTTTGCGGAGCTCACTCTTGAACGAAGACAGCATTATTTGTCCCCTTTCTGTGTTTGATATTCTTGGGCGTTGGCAGTTAGCTCGAGGAAGGTGTCTTCTAGCGAAGCCATGTGGGGCGCAAGTTCTAATATAGTAATACCTTCTTTAAAGGCCAGCTTGCCAATATCATCGGTCTTGGCACCATGCACAGTTATGCCGCCATCAGATAGCTGTGTGGTCCAGCCGGCTTTTGTCAGGCTAGTCTCTAGCACTTTTTGCTTGTTACTGCGTACAAACACGCTAGAGTGACCATTGCCGGCCACCAGGTCTTTCATGGATGAGTCAGCAATCAGCTTGCCCTTGCCTATAACTACTACGTTGTCAGCCATCAGAGCCATTTCGCTCAGTAGGTGGCTAGACACAAACACCGCGTTACCGGCGTCAGCATAGTCCTTCAGAAAGTCACGTAGCCAGGCAATACCCTCTGGGTCCAGGCCGTTGGCTGGTTCGTCTAGAATAAGATATTTTGGCTCGCCCAGTAATGCTGCGGCGACACCCAAGCGCTGGCTCATGCCCAAAGAGAATTTGCCAGGCTTTTTGCGACCAACGTCGTGCAAGCCCACTATGTCCAACACTTCGTCTACACGTTTGTGCGGAACACCCCCGGCGTCAGCCAGTACTTTTAGGTGGCTGCGGGCCGAACGGGTGGGGTGGAAGGCCTTGGCCTCTAGCAAAATGCCAACGATCTTCGAGGGCTGCTGGTATTCAGAAAGGTGTTTGCCGTCAAAGGTAGTGTTGCCACCGCCATTGTCCAGGCCCAGCATGAGCCGCATGGTCGTGGACTTGCCTGCTCCGTTTGGCCCTAAAAAGCCGGTTACCTTGCCAGTTTCTACGGTGAATGAAATGTCGTCTACCGCAACTTTCTTGCGGTACTTCTTTGATAGGTTTTGAGCTTTAATCATACTGCCTCATCTTATCGTGTACTTCCTCAAAATCAAAGTGCGGAGTCCATTGCCACTGAATACATGAAAATATGAAGATTGTTAGAAATATTGCAGGTAAATATGAATAAATCATTAAAGATCCAAAGGCTTATAACATCAACTGGCTACGCATAGATGGTACTTTTGGCCAACAGACAAAAGATGTTGTGACATTCTACCAAGCGGCCAACAGTCTTCCTGCCGATGGTATTATTGGTCCACAAACATGGGCTCGGATCGAAGCTGACTGCAATTCGTTCTGGTTCTGGAACCACGAGGATGTGTGCTCGAGCCGCTGGGCTTACTTCTAGAGATCAGCAACTTTGGATGTAGGTAGTATTCTAACCCCGGCATTGTCGGGGTTAGTTTTTGGATTCACCAGAACTTCATGCCATGCATTACGGCAAATTAAAGTTCAATGCAAAAAACATAAGCGTTTAATATTAGAAAAATCACAGGAAATCTGAGCCAGCTGCGTAAAAATATACAAGCTCGAGCACAAACATATAAATACGTGTGACCTCCCTGCTCTATGGAAAGTAGAGTGTTATTTTTTTAGCCCTTAGTGCAGGTGGGTCAGACGACATAATCAGGAGTAGAAATGACAAAAACGAAACGAATAGTAGGGGTTTTTGCTGCGTTAGCATTTGTTGTGGCATCGGTTGCAACTTTTGCGGCACCCCAACAGGCATCGGCTGCAATGAAGCTCAGCGCTAATTGGTGCGCAGCGCCAGGCAAGCGACCACAGCTCTCCAAGCGACCCGGGGAAAATACGGGCGAGTGCGTCAAGCCATTGCAGACCTTCCTCAAGGGTGTTGGCGGCAGTCCAGGCCTGGCCGTGGACGGTAATATTGGACCCGCTACCGATACTGCAATAAAGCGCTTTCAGACTAACGTCCCCCAACTATCCCCTGATGGAATAGTGGGAACACGAACATGGGAAGCTATATTCTGGATTTGCAATGCCAACCCAACTGCAAACACAGCCTACTTCTGCAACTATGCGCCTGGATCGGCTTAGCCCGACACCGCAACGACGTGACGCGCACATGTAGCATTACATAGCCACTCGTAGCGCAGGACGCAAACAACCCCAGCACATGCTGGGGTTGTTTCTTTAGCCATCTTCTTTAATGTCTATTGACATCCACTGGTTGTTGAAATTACCATAGGCACATAAGCATAAGGATTTAACATGCCAGCCAAGACCTCCTCTACAAAAAATAAACCCGCCAAAAAGAAATTAAAAAAACTCTCCCGCTATCCAAACATGAAACAAATGTCCATAGCGATGGTCATAATATTGGTGGTGACAGGCATCGGCACGTACAGCTTGCGCAGAACGTTTGCCCTGAGACAATCGCCGTCTATACTCGAATGCCAGAAGTTTAGCCCATATTTATACAAAGGCGTACGAAACCAGGATGGCTGCGTGGCAGCACTCCAAGGTTTTTACCACGACAAGTACGGGGTTAATATGAGCATAGACGGCATATTTGGCCAGCATACCGAGGCCGTCACGCAAGTCTATCAAGCCACACGACTACCTAACTATCCCGCGGTGCCTGTGACCGGAAAAGTAGAAGCTGGCAACTATAACAAAACCTGGGCAAAGATAACTCTCGACTGCTACAATGCCGAGACAGGCAAGCCCTGGGCAGTGTGCAATCGCCACTTCCGCTACTAGCCCAGGCAAACACCAACTGTTGGCATAGGGGGGGTTATACTGGGAGCATGCCAGAAACACCCCTAGCCGAACGCATGCGCCCCCAGACTCTTAGTGACGTCATTGGCCAAGAGCACCTGATAGCATCCGGCAAGATCATTCGGGAAATCATAGGACAAAAGCAACCCACCAGTCTTATCCTGTGGGGTCCGCCTGGCAGTGGCAAGACCACCTTGGCTCGTATTATTGCCCGAGAGACCGGGGCCGAGTTTGTCGAACTGAGCGCGGTCAAATCAGGCAAAGCTGATGTCATGAAGGTTATAGAGCATGCCGAAGTCAATCAGCGCTTGGGCATGCAGACCATTTTATTCGTGGATGAGATCCATCGGTTCAACAAGGCCCAGCAAGACGCTTTCTTGCCACATGTAGAAGATGGCACCATCATACTCATCGGTGCCACCACAGAGAACCCGAGCTTTGAAGTCATTACACCGCTGCTCAGCCGTAGCAGAGTGTTGGTATTGGAATCTCTGAGCAAGAACGATATCGTCAAGATCATCAAAAAAGCAGCCAAGGCAGAAAAGCTCAGCGCCAAACAACTGCCCGCCAAGAGTATCGACCTGCTTGCCGAGCTGTCTGGTGGCGATGCCCGGGTAGCCCTGGGCAACCTAGAATTAGCCCGCCAGTTGGGCAAAGGCAAGATTACGCCAGAAATAGTCAAAACCGCAGCCCAAAAGCGTGTACCCGGCTACGACAAAGCCGGCGAGCAGCACTACAACATTATCAGCGCCTTTATAAAAAGCATGCGTGGCAGTGACGCCACAGCCACCCTGTATTATCTGGCACGAATGCTGCAAGCAGGTGAAGACCCCAAGTTTGTGGCTCGGCGCTTGGTCATTTTCGCCAGCGAAGACGTTGGGTTGGCAGCTCCGGCTGCGCTTAACCTGGCCATCTCGACCTTTTTGGCTGTAGAGCGCATCGGCATGCCAGAGTGTCAGTACAACCTATTCCATTGCGCCGCCGTCTTGGCAAAAACCGAAAAATCTCGGGTGGTAGCAGATGCCATGGCCGGCGCACTGGCCACCGCCCGTGAGTATCCGGACTTGCCCGTGCCACTACACCTGCGTAATGCCCCCACCAAACTCATGAAAGATTTGGGCTACAACAAAGACTACAAATGGCAGGCCGACTTCAAACCCGGCAATGGCTTTCTGCCAGACGAGCTCAAAGACTTCACGCTACTTTGAGGAAACCAGCTCACGCCGGGGCGCGGGGTCTACCTCATGGTCTGCCAGAGTAAAAGTAACTTCCACTAGCTCTGCCGTCGAAGCGTTAACGGCAGTATGTGGCTGCTGTGTGTCAAAGACGTACACGTTGCCATCTGCGCGTAATGGGTACGCTCCGGTGTCAGCCGACATCATATAGCAGTTAGGGTCTGCACTAACCACCAGGTCGGCCGTGGGTGTCGAATCTACATGCATCCTAAACACAGTCAGTGGCGAAATCACATTCAGCTGCATGCGGCCAATCCGAAATGGCATGCGCTCGTACACTTCATGAAAAACAGTGCCCTCGAACTTTGGGTTGAACAAAGAGAAATCTCTTTCATAGAAGCGTTTCTGATGAGTCTGGACGTCGCGCAGAGAATTGTTTTGTGTGCTGTACTGTGAGTTGTTTCCGTCATACAGCGGCTCGTCAGCCTCGGGACGGTGCGTCAACGAGAGCGCGCACAGACCACCAGAATGTGACACGCCCCGCATTTCATTCTGTACAAGGATCGACTTGTAGTCCTGCAGCAAGCGCTCTGGCTCTATCTCTGTCGCTATAACTTCTAGCAAAAATTTTGCCTGCCGGGCGGCCGTGGCTTCGTGCCGTAATTCATCCTGTCCTATCTCTGCTGTCCATACTTGATTTGCCTCGTTGCCAAACTGCTCACCCTGCGCCATAGAACCCCACTCTTGATAGTATGATTTAGTAATTAGGATGTTACGCGTAGAATTCGTAACATCAGCTACTCTATCATCTCGCTTATGCCTATCTTGAGAGAATAATTACAGAAAAATTAAAATGCTATAGTTTCTGCCTGATGTTCCGAAAAAGTTGTGTAGCATCAGCCAGCTAAGATCCAGCGCCCAGACCGGGCCATCGTCAAAGCCTGGCGGCCTAAATAGCACATGGCCGCCAGGCACTTCCTCTACCGCAGCCCCTGTCGTCAGCTAGACGACCTTCTCCCATGGCAGGCCAGCTTTGCCAAAGTGACCGTAGGCGCTGGTTTGGCTATAGATAGGACGGGCCAGGTCCAGGGTTTCGATAATTCCCTTTACCGACGTGTCTATCAGCTTGTCTTTGAATTCGTACAGTTTTTCTTCTGTCACGGTCGCTGTGCCAAAAGTGTCTATGGTCTGCATGAGGGGCTTTTGTTTGCCAA
Source organism: Verrucomicrobiia bacterium (assembly GCA_035489575.1). NCBI lineage: Bacteria > Pseudomonadati > Verrucomicrobiota > Verrucomicrobiia > Verrucomicrobiia bacterium. Next base: position 10,575 of record DATHJY010000011.1, on the reverse strand, counting down.
TGACGTAAGCCAGACCAACCTCACAGCGACGAGCCAATCCGGCAGCCACAATGTTCTTGGCAATGTAGCGCGCTGCATAGGCGCCTGAGCGGTCTACCTTGCTGGGATCTTTGCCGCTAAAAGCACCACCACCAACACGGGCGTAGCCGCCATACGTATCCACCACTATTTTGCGACCCGTTAGTCCGGCGTCGCTCTCGGGTCCTGGGATATGCCACAGACCAGTGCCGTTCACCACAATGTCAGTGTCTTTTGGCAGCTTGAACTTGTACTGTTTCAGGACAGGCTCGAACACATGCTCGATAATATCTGCGCGAACTTGTACGGCTGTCGTTTTTTCATGATGCGCTACAGCTGCCACCAGTTTTTCTATAGCCACCGGCACACCGTCTTCGTAACGAACGGTTACCTGCGCCTTGCCATCTGGGCGCAGCCATTTCAGGATACCTTTCTCGCGGACTTCATCTATCCGACGAGTCAGTGCATGAGCTATGGCAATAGGCAGCGGCATCAGTTCTGGCGTTTCGTCACACGCATAGCCGAACATCATACCTTGGTCGCCGGCGCCGTCTTGGTCTACGCCCAAGGCAATCTCTGGAGACTGCTCGTGTATATCATTGCTAAAGCTCGACTCTTGGCTAAAGCCCCAGGCCGGTTCGGTGTAGCCGTGCTTCTTTACGACATCACGGACAATTTTTTCATAGTCTAGCTTGGCCTTGGTCTTGATCTCGCCAAACAAACATATTTGATTGGCCCCGGCTACCGTTTCTATGCCCGTATGTGAGTGAGGGTCCTGTGCAAGTGCCGCGTCCACGATAGCATCACTAATAGCGTCGCAGATCTTATCCGGATGTCCGGCGCAGACGGACTCGCTGGTAAATAGTGTTGCACCCTTAGGAGCGTTCATGTTAGAGACCCCTTTCGAGAGCGGAAGCCAGCACTGGTGAGTGCGATGTGTTAGTTCTTGCAAGGAGGCGTATCTGTAGGATACGACGACGCGCAAAACTGACGCAGCGTGCCACCAGGCTGGGCTTCCGTTGAATGCGGTCTCTGATATGAATGCTTTTGGGCATTAAAAAATCCTTTCTTGGTCTCCCAGAGAAAGGACGTGCTAGAGCAACGATATCTTTCCCGGAAACCGGGTCTAGATGGAGCACCTTATCCTTATGGACAGGTTGCTAGCAGGTCGTAAAGCTAGAACTCTCGCTACTTCTGTATATCTTTTAATTGTTAATGTCTTCTATAGTAGCATATGCATTTTGCAGTGCAAGTTCTTCAGCCGTATGTATGACCACCCACTCCTCTAACAAAATGTTTTCCCACAAACGCTGCATGCTGCGCAGCACAGCCGGTGCCAACGCAAAAGCCGTGCCAGCATACAAGGCACCCACAACAGCGTCTATTAGGTAGTGCTCGCCCTGATAGACCGTTCCAAAGTAAATAGTCAGCGGATATATGCTGGCGGCCAATCCCCACCTTTTACCAAAGAGCTTATACACAAACAAGGCAAGCAGCGTGGCGTAGGCTGCATGCAGCGACGGCATGGCAGCTACCGGGTTGGGCGATATCCGGTTATAGAGCGACGGAAAGTCGTGGATACCTAGCGCCGCCCACACATGGCTGGACACCCGGGTGACCGGTGGAATTATTTGCTGCTGGCTGGCCATCCATGGTGGGGCTGCCGGAAAAGCCAGAAAGGTCAAAAAGCCAGCAAAAGACAGCGTGACAAAAGCGCTGATATAGTTCCAATATACCCTGGGGCGATATTTCCATATCAGCAGCGCCAACCCAAACGGCAACACAAAGTGCAACATGTAAACCAAGTAGATATAGAAGTCATACCACTGCACAGAGCCATGCCATAGCCAGGCCTGCAGCGCTTGGGTGGGCAACATGCCAAAGCCCAGGAAACGATCCGCATGCACCATAAAGGTGTAGTTAACGTTGCTGTTCAGTGACGGCACCAGTCCACGAAAAGACTCATACACCAACAGCAGCAACACAAATGGAGCCAGTCGCTTAAAAAACTGCCAGCCTTGGCCAAAGGCCATAAACACAAACGTCAGAAAAACTAGCAATTTGTCGGGCGTAGGAAAACTGGGCTGCCTGGCATACAGCAGCACGCTCAGGCATGCGCCGGCTATCCCAACCCCCCGCAAAGCTGTCTGTTTATTACTCATAAATATGTACAGGTATGATGTTATTTTCCTCACAATAACGGAGGCACATGCATAGTATACTGCGTGAGTATGAAAAAGCGACATGTCAGCAATATGATTCTGCTCATTGGCTTCTTGCTGTTCGTGGCCGCTTGCTGGGTTATCTTCTCGCAGACCGTCCTGCATAATTAGACCAACCTCGGCTTACGCAGTAGCAATACGATCCAACTCGTCAACAATTGCCTCAGTAATTGGCAGCCTCAAGTCGTTCGCTAATTCGCCATATTCGCCATTATGGTTGCATTCTAAAAAGATAATCTTTCCGTCCGTGTCTTCTATAAAATCAAACACCCCGAACTTGAGCCCCAGTTTCTCTAAGTATGAAAAACACAGGGCTTGTTGGTCGGCCGGAAACGAAGCTTTGCGAATTTTCACGGCATCTGTAAAAAAGTGTATACGCCAATCTTCTTTAGCAGCTGCTTTGGTGTAGATGGCGCCAGCAAATAAACGATCGCCCACAACCACTACCCGCCATTCACGTTTCTTGATAAGCCGCGGCTGCCAGAGCCCAGGAAAAGGATTACTGTTCTTTGGTAAGCTAGACGGGCTATTTATAAACGGTGTAGTGGGCACTATCTGCTCACGGCCATCCACTTCTACCATGGCACGTGGAAGCTTGAAGATCACCGAATGTGGCAGACTGTGCTGAATTGGCTCCCACTGATTTGCAACCACAGTCTCTGGAATGGTAAACCCGATCTGCCTGGCTGCTAGTAGTTGTGTGAGCTTATGCTCGGCATGCAAAATACGGCCCGGCGGATTAAGCCAGGCCTTTTCTGGGATGGCGTGCCAGAGAGAATATTGTATATGTTTTTGCTGCTGTTCAAGCGATGATCTAGAAGTCGCGCTGTTTCCGTGGACGAATGGCTTGCGGTACCAAGCAGCAGCTATATCATGAGGCTCAAGCTGACGACCCATGTATTCTATGCGCAGTCCATCCTGCAGGTTAATGCCTATACGCAAAGAACTTGTCCCTTTTGCAACTCTATCAGCCTCGTATACCACTACCTTATAACCGCGGTCTCGAAGCTCATTTGTCACTGGGCGCCAATTGTTATCTCCTGAATGCGAGGCAATCAGAACTGTTTTCTTATAAGAATCAGCCTCTTTTCTCATGCGTTAGCCATCTGCGACGAGCGATCCGTCTTCCTGCGTGCAGTAAACCACTGGCGTCTCGTTGCCTGGCAATCTGACTGTCTTGGTAGATGCGACGGCCTCGAGTACCGCCCGGGCCAGAGTGGCTGCGTGTTCCGCAACAGATCCTGCTGTAAAGCCAGCTAGTTCAATCTCCTCAGTACGGTCTATCCCGCCAAAGCCTTCCATATCGCCAGCGGCAAAAGGCTCGATTTCAATAACACTCATCGTAATCCCCTCTCTTATTAGCATGCCCGTTTGCAAAAAATAAAAACGGCATTTGTCTTCTATGTTCCCAGCATCGCTGGAAGACAAAATACCGCTTATAATATTTGCTAAAAAAATAAACGCTACGGACCAATTGCCGTAACAACCTTACAGTACTCCGCATGACCCGCTTGTACAAGTTGTTTGAAAAAAGCACAACAACGTAAGCACCATGCCATAACAAAATATACCCGCGCAACGCTGCCTCCTGGAAATGCTGGCATGTTTCTAGTATAATCACCGAAGTTAATAGGCATCGGACGCGCGCATTAGTAGCCTAAGCCCTGCTCTAGGGTAAAATAGAGTAAGTTACTGTGGATTGGCCAAGTGTGAGAACAGCCTGTGGCTGTTCGCAAGGAAGCTTTTTAGATTACAAACTTGTTTGTAGTATAAAAAGTTCGGGGGCGCGGAACGTGCCAAGGCAGAAGTTTCGGGTGAGATAAGTCCCAAGGCTCATCGCAAGGACACCTGACTGATTTGAAGCTTGCTTCAAATAATGTCAGTGTCGGGACCGCAGAATGTGGTCGCCGAAGGTGAGTCGAATCCCTATAAATTAATAATTCGAACCCGTTATAGGGTAAAATAAAATAATACTGGGGATTGGCCAAGTGGTAAGGCAGCGGATTCTGGTTCCGCGATCGGGGGTTCGAATCCCTCATCCCCAGCCAGTAAAAAAGCATCGGCCTTGGTCGGTGCTTTTTTACTGCTTGATCGTAGGGTCCGGTTCTGCGAAGCAGACTGCTTCAGCAGGCCGCAATTCGCAGGTTCGGTCGGCAAGCCCGCCCACAGGAGCTTGCTCCGAGGACGGGTGCAGGCGTGCGTTTCACCCTGCCGCCCCAGCCATGAGATTATTCAATTAAGAAAGATGTCCGAATTTGGGCATCTTTTTGTTTAGCGGACAATGGTTACACCTTGGAAAAGTTTGGAAAAGTTCGAATCCCTTATCTCGTAAAATCAATCATTCGTATAATCTCTTATCTGTTATATCCAAAACTTTCATTATCCGCGTTTTTTGGATAGAATAAGATTATGTTTTCTACAGCCGAAATAGTTGAACTAATAAAAGCGCACAAGTCGGGTAGCGATGAGCTCTTTGATAAAACAATTCAAAAGCTAGTACGTAGTAGCGAACAAAAGGGCAAAAAAGGTGTAGCAAAGGCTTTGCGTGATATTTACTCTAAGCCCAATGAAATGTACAGAAAGGTCACGCAGTCATCACTTAAGCAGGTGCCGGCGGCTCCTACCTTCGCAATGGATACGTCGGCTGACGTAACTCTTGATGATGTGGTGTTATCGAAACGCAACCAACTTGTGGTGGATGAAATAATCCAAACTTGGAATAGCCGTAAAAAGCTTAAGGCGGCAGGGCTATCCCATGGTACTAAGGTAATATTTTACGGTTTACCTGGTACCGGTAAAACTTACTTAGCCAGTGCGCTTGCCGGCACCCTGGGCCTACCGATAGTAGATGTAGATGTGAGCAAGCTCATATCTTCATTCATGGGCGAAACCGGTAAAAATGTTAGTGAGCTGTTTGTCGGTAAAGAGCAGCAAATTTTATTTCTGGATGAGTTTGAGTCGCTTGCAAAAAACCGGGCCGATGAAATGGACATTGGCGAGGCTAAGCGTATCGTAACTGCCATCCTTCAAAACATAGACACGCTAAATGATGATGTACTCCTAATAGCTGCCACCAATCATATTGAAATGATTGACTCAGCAATACGTAGGCGTTTTACCTATGAGCTTGATATGGATGATATCGATCTTGCCTCGCGAAGAAAGATGTTTAATCTGTACCTCAAAGATCATAAGAATATAGAGGATGATGCAATTGATACTCTAGGCGAACTGGCCACTGAATTTACCGGTCACGACATCCAGCGCATTTATACAAAAACTATGAGGCGTTCAGTCTTGAGCCTCGACAAGCTTACATTTGAAGAACAGATCTTCAAGCAGCTGACCGAAACCAAATACCGTAAAAAACGTTTTAACTCGAAGGACACTACTGATGTAAATGAACTTAAAAAAGTAGTAAAGGCGCTCTGGGCTGTCAATAAGAAGTACTTTACTTACGAAATGCTTGAAAGTATGACCGGCATACCTCACGCAACCATTCACTACTTGGTATCTAAGAGGGGAACGAAATGAATGAGAACTTACCATTTGTAATACCAAGCACGCAAAGTGCAAAGGCCACCAAGGGCGGTGGCAAGGGCTACACATTTTTTGGTGACCCAATCAACTTCAATGAGCATAAGCAGCAGCGTATTAAGGATCTGCAAGAAGTTACTCGTGAGGCTAAGGCTGAAAAGCCGAAGATATCAAACCCTGAACAGCTTTCGTTTCTGGATATCGAGCTTGACCCTAAAGCAACAGCGAAAAGCAGCATACCAGTTGAGTTATTTGACGATTATGGGCTTGACGTGAACAAGCGGCTTGATACTAATGAGCTGGTAATCTCAGGTACGGATGAGGCGCTGGAAAAATTTGAACAGGCATTGGCGGATTTCGAGTACGTTCCACAATTAAACGATGACGGTAACTTTAAGAACAAGGGACCGGCGCTGCTCTCAGCAATCACTAAGATCTCACGAGTCAGCAAAGAGCAAAAATTAGATGGAATAGTCGAGGAAGAGAATCTTGGCGTAGCGTATTTCTATAAATCAATATCAGCACTGAACGCAAAAAAGATTGCCGACGAACTTATCAAAACGCGTGGTATAAAAGCAGAATATATGGTGTCACCGTCAGGAGCCAAAATTTTAACTGGTGAATTTTCTGCGGATGATGTCGATCTTATTACAAATGACGATTACGAAAACCCATTCGCCAAGTTCGAGGTTATGCATCACATCGGGGTGGTGACCAAAAGTATCAACACCACATACCCTATCACGAAAGCTGATATAGACCTCAGCAACGCTAAAACAATCGTAGGCATCGTTGACGGCGGCATTGCCGAGCTAGATGTTCTTGAAGATCTAGTTGTAGACCGCAAGGACTACACCACTGACCCAGATAGCGATAAATATCATGCTACACTTGCGGCAAGCAGAACTATCTTCGGTAATGACATTGAAGATCAGTTATTTGATAACAACAAGCTAGCCGCTAACGCCAAAGTTGTCGATGTCAAGGTCATGGAAGGCGAGGACGGCCCCACGCCAGTCGAATTGATTGGCTACCTTGAAGACGCAATAAAGACGTTCCCAGATGTTAAGGAATACAGCATGTCTCTAGGCATGACAGACCTTTGCGCACATAATAAGAAGTCATATCTAACGCGCGAGCTTGACGCCCTTCAGCATAACTATGGTGTAGTGTTTGTGGTGTCGGCAGGAAACCGTGACGATTTTCATACACGGCAATATCCAGACGTACTATCGGAACCGGACTCTTCACTGAACTCACCGGGAGACTCGATCAACGGCATATCCGTAGGTGCGCTTGCAGACAAGGCAAACAAAGACTCTTTGGCACAAGTTAATGAGCCGTCTCCATTCACAAGAACAGGCTTTGATGGCATACGAAAACCAGATCTCGTCCATTATGGCGGCAATGCGCGAGCAACAGGAGTTTGGCGCGATCAAGGCGTGAAAGGCTTAAGCGTAGTGGAGAATGAATTGTATGAGAATGTTGGCACAAGCTTTGCCACTCCAGTTGTAAGTGGCGAACTTGCGCAAGCACTAACAGTCGTCGAAGAGTCCGGTTACGATAATGCCGTGGATCTTGCCAAAGCGCTAACTATCCACTCGGCGAGTTATATCCCAAATGAAACATCACTAATCAACTCGACGGATCTAGATAAGATTGTCGGCCATGGCGTTCCTGATGTTAAGAACGTGCTATTTGCCGATAAGACTAGAGTGGTTTATGTAATTAGCGGCGAAATTGGTGGCGTACCACCACGATCCAAAACTCGTGAAGCTGTACGCAAAATTAGTTTTACCATTCCAGATGAACTTAAAAATCTAAAAAGGCAGTTGAATGTACGTGCTACACTTGCATACACTGCGCCGATTGATCCGAACGACGAAGTAGATACGGCCCAGAGCGACGTTACAATGACGCTTTACAAGGTGAACTCTCGGAAAAAGTTGAGGAATTCTGGCAAAGCAGATGACTCCGACTACAGCTATAAACCAAAGTGGTATACGATAAAATGCCTCGAGCGGACCTACTCCTCAAGATCGTATGACGGTGGTGAATGGGAGTTACGTTTAACGCTTCAAACTCGTGGCGATGCGGATGACGACAGTTTTATGCAGCCATTTGCGGTAGTAATATCCATCGAAGATATCGGTGACGATGATGGCCGTATAGACCTTCAACAGATAATCAGGAACAACCATAAGCAGTATGTGCGCATAAATGAAATAAGCAACCGGCAAAGGGCAACAACTCGCTAGTTTTTAGTGGTCATACTCATTGGGAGCTAGCCGAAGTCATAATGTCCCAGACTTAGCATTAGTCATGCCGTCCTCGAGCATAGGCTCTTCTGCCTCGGTATATATACTTATGAGTAGAGTGTAGAGATCTAGTAACCCATCACCAATTTCTTTTACCTCTTCAAATGTGTATGTTTTTCCGTTTTGCTTTTCCAAAATCTGCCGGAGCCGCTCATACATTTCGTTGCTAATTTCGACCATAGCAGACTCCACAAATCATGATATAAAAGGTTTGGAATAAGTTCACTATTCCCAGCCAGACTAAGGAAGTCAGACCATGTGTCTGGCTTTTTTAGTCTGCTGAGCGAGGCGGGATTCGAACGGGGACAGCCTGTGGCTGTCGCCCGCCCTTGGTTTTTGAACTGTGTTCAAAAATTGCTATGAGCAAAACATTTGTTTTGCGTGGCAAGGTCGAATCCCTCATCCCCAGCCAGATTTGATAACAGAGGTGAACGTGCTCCACAATTCAGAGCACTTTTTATTTTGCCATAGCTCACCTCTGTAGAATGGGGTTCGAATCCCTTATGACGGCCATATGTATGATTCTGGAACCTAGTCTTTGATATAGTTAGATTATGAGTAAAATTTCCCATGATAGCGAGACACCTGCGCATGGCCAACAAGTAATCACAGTTTGTGCTTTTATCCACCATACATTTGATGGCGTAACTAAAGTTTTTCTGCCAAAAAGGGCCGCGACCAAAAAGTTTCTGCCGAACGTCTACAATGTGCCAGGGGGTCATGTGGACTATGGCGAAGATTTGGTGACCGCATTGAAGCGCGAGATTCAAGAGGAATTTGGTAAGAAAGTAACTGTTGGCGATCCATTCGCCACCTTTGACTATATGAATGAGATTAAAGGCACGCACTCGGTTGAGATTATCTACTTTGCCCAGTTTGAGGACGGCAATGAAAGCATTGAGCTGGTTCCTGAAGATCATTCGAGCTACGCCTGGATCGCTGAAAACGAATTGGAATCTATGTTTACTGCCGGTCGCGAAGCCAACGATCCGGAGCTCACTGTGATGAAAAAGGGTTTTGCGCTTTTGAGCGGCGAGAGCCCGCAATTTTGAGCTGGGCATTTTACGCCTCTAGCCTTTCAATGACAGTGACCTTGTCTTTATGGTAAACGGAGCCAAGCTGCTCTAGCTTACGCGCAACAAGAAGAAAGTCAGCAATGATGGGGTTCGAAGCGTGGGATGTATACCAAGCCTTTAGTAGCTTTGTCTGCGCAAAATGTAGATCTGCATCTTGACTTTATTCACTCTAGCGGCATAATAGAACGGCTTACAGCTTGTCTGTGAGTAACCTCTATAAGGAGTTCGTGTCTTTCTACGACAGCAGCGGCGAGAATATCGTTGCCTGAGCGAGGGAATGCAAATGGCCACGGGCGGAATCAACAATGATCGGCTGCACCGGCTTATCATGGAGCTGGCTGATCGTCACAGGGCGCACGACATCTTCACATACATCCGAGATGGAATCAGACTGCCACTAGAGCGGCGTTTCAGTCAACTGAACAAATTTGTCGTATTTAGCGTGATCTTTTCGGACATGATGGACCTGATCGCACGGCAGTATGGATCAAACCCGGATGACCTGAGTGCTGCCATCGTGGAACATGCCAAGGACGACATGCACCACTTCCGGCTGCTGATTTCCGACTACAAAGAACGAATGAAGATCGACAGCATCATGCTGGACGACGTAGAGCAAGTGCTCTTCGCCAAAGAGCACCTTTTCATGCGGACCTACGCCTACGAGATGATGCAGATCTGCTTCCGCGTCATGGACAACCCTGTGCTGCTGGTGTGCTTCCTAGAAGCCATCGAAGGCTCGAGTTACGCCATGATCTCGGGGTATCACCCTGCCCTGAAAGACTACCAGGCACACAGTGGACTCAACCTCCGATACTTCGGTACCACCCATCTGGAGATCGAAGAAAGCCACGAGCGCCTGCTCGACAAAATCCATGTGAGCGACGAGATCTTCGCAGTGTGCGATGCAATCGTCCGAGAGCACTTCGAGAACGCCTGGCGGATGCTCGATGCGTCCCTGGAGTGCACCTACGACTACGAAGAAGCTGTGCTTGCAAAGACAGCGGCAGGATAGCTCGACACCTGATGTAGACCGGTCCAGTGGACACCCTCGCACAACTGCTTGGGTGTCCACACGGACATCACCTCACGCGAGAGTCACGAACTCCTTACAATCCAAAATTTTCCTGCCTTTTGCTAGGGCAGTTTTATACTCATGAACTTTTCATTGACAACTAGATTTTTCGCTAACCACCGGCAGCAAGTGGTTGTACTGTGTGATATTTCTTTTACAATAAATAATTAATATTGTAAACTGCTGATTCCGTGAATCACGAAACCCCCAACACATAAAGCACCCGTTTTGCTACTCTTGAAGTGCTAGCTAAAAGAGGAAACAAACATGAGTGCTTTACAAAAACATCATATCGTCGATCTGTTTGTTTGGGTAGACGAATGTCTACC